>DATHEH010000071.1:0-3126 GCA_035318685.1 Ferruginibacter sp. | reverse complement strand
CGGACAAAACCTGCTTAAAGTCGCCATGGAAAAATTGAATCTTTCGGCCCGGGCCTATGACAGGATATTAAAAGTAAGCCGCACCATTGCCGACCTGGCAGGCATTGAGGATATAAAGCCGGAGCATCTTGCAGAAGCCATACAATACAGGAGCCTGGATAGGGAGGCTTGGGGGGGCTGAATACATTCCTGTTCCCCCGGTTAAAAAAAAGGTGGTCGCAATTGGTGACCACCTTAATGAACAAAGGAAGATGTTTTATTATTCAAATCTTTAAGCTACAAAAATGGCAAAAGAAATAAAAAGACCCATCCTGGTGGCAGATGAAGTGATCATGAATAAAATCTATGTGGTGCGTAGACAAAAAGTAATGATAGACAGGGATCTTGCGGAACTGTACGGTGTGGAAACAAAAGTTTTAAAGCAGGCAGTCAGAAGAAACGCAATGCGTTTTCCCAAAGACTTCATGTTTGAAATGAACAGTAAAGAGTTTGGAAATTGGAGGTCACAATTTGTGACCTCCAATGAAGGAGATAAAATGGGTCTTCGCCATGCACCTTTCTGTTTTACAGAACAGGGTGTAACCATGCTTTCCTGTATATTGAACAGTAGCAGGGCTATTACGATCAATATCCAGGTAATAAGGATCTTCAGCAAGCTCCGGGAAATGATCATAACACATAAAGGGATCCTATTAAAACTCGAACAATTGGAAAAAAAAATAACTGGTCATGATGAAAATATCAAAATGATCTTTGGGGCCCTGAAGCAGTTGCTAAATCCTCCGCAAGCCCCTAGGAGACGAATAGGTTTCAGGCGAAATGGAGAAGAAGACTAACCTGTCGGGTAGTTAATCGTTCATGGCTAGTGCAGTTTAAGATTTAGCAGGTGGCTTAAATTTTTTGAGGTCCATCCATGAACCATTAACTATGAAGTATTAACAGTTTTCTGCCTTTCCGTCATTTTTTACGAACTTGTACGATATTTGATACATCGAAAGCTTTCAATGTATCAAGACTTAAACTATCTGAATGAAAATATTACTACGCTATCTCAAGCCCTATAAATGGCTGGTAGCAATTACCTTAACTTTTGCAGCTATCAATATTGGTTTTTCCCTGGTTGATCCCATACTGTTGGGAAAGTTGATAAACCTTGCTAACGATCACCAGGGCATTACAAAACCGGCTTCCAAAAATTTTTCCTGGGATACTTTCTTTTATTCTTTCTCCTGGGAGAAACCGGGACTTTGGTTTATTTTGATATGTTCTATTTCCGTTGCCATGATAAGCCGTATCGCAAAAGCTTTCCAGGATTATTTTTTAAATGTTGTAATACAAAAATTTGGAGCAAAAGTTTTTACAGATGGCCTGCAACACGCCATGAAGTTGCCTTACCAGGAATTTGAGGACCAGCGCAGTGGCGAAACGCTTTCTGTATTGACCAAAGTAAGGTCGGATGTGGAAAAATTTATGATCAATTTCATCAACATCCTTTTTGGCGTATTAATAGGTGTGGTATTTGTGTTTGTTTATGCGGCCTTTTTTATTCACTGGAGTATCCCCGTTGCCTACCTGGTGGGCATTTTCGTTCTTACGGTTATAACCAATTTTCTCAGTAAGAAAATAAAGGCCATCCAAAAGAATATTGTTAGCGAAACAACCGCACTGGCCGGATCCACAACAGAATCACTCCGTAATATTGAACTGGTAAAAAGCCTTGGCCTTACCGAGCAGGAAGTAGAACGGTTAAATAAAAATACGTATAAAATACTCGGGCTCGAATTAAAGAAAGTTAAAAGGATACGGAGTATCAGTTTTGTGCAGGGCACGATGGTAAATACTTTACGCCAGGTGATCTTATTTATTTTAATGTGGCTTATTTACCGTGGTGACATGAATGCAGGCCAGCTGGTAACCATGCAGATCTTTTCATTCTTTGTCTTTGGCCCTTTGCAGGAGATCGGGAATATCCTGCTTTCCTACCGTGAGGCAGAAGCATCACTTAATAATTTTGATAAGCTGATGAAAAAAGCGCCTGAACAGGAGCCTGCAAGCCCAACACCATTGAACAATATAGAAACCTTGTCTTTTCAAACGGTATCTTTCAAGCACCAGAGTGCAACCCATAAAGCCATTAATAATATCAGCTTTGATGTGAAGGTTGGGGAAACCATTGCATTTGTTGGCCCGTCGGGTTCCGGTAAATCAACATTGATGAAATTACTGGTGGGCTTATATCGTCCGCAGGAAGGCAAGATCTTATACAATAATTTAGATGAGAATGCCATACGCTTTGATGACCTGCGCAAGCAGATCGGCTTTGTAACGCAGGATACAAACCTGTTCAGTGGTACCATAAGAGAGAACCTGATGTTTGTAAACCCATCTGCAACAGAAGCTGACCTTAATGACGTACTTGTAAAAGCAAGTTGTACAGGTCTGCTGGCAAGAGCGGAGAAAGGCCTGGATACCATGATCGGTGAGGGAGGTTTAAAATTATCTGGTGGTGAAAAACAACGTATTTCCATTGCACGTGCTTTATTGCGTAAGCCGCATTTATTGATCTTTGATGAAGCGACCTCAGCGCTTGATTCATTAACAGAAGAAGAGATCACCAATACCATCAGGGATATATCCTCGCAAAAAGAACAGATCAGCATTTTAATTGCACACCGGTTGAGCACCATCATGCATGCCGATAGAATTTATGTGTTGGAAAAAGGCGATGTAGTGGAAACAGGTACCCATGAAAAATTACTGGAAGAAAAAGGCCTGTACTTTGCCATGTGGCGCCAGCAGATCGGCGAAAGAAAAAAAATATCGGCAGCGCCGCCTGCAGCATCTTTAAACTAATAAAGTGCAAACAGTAGAAATTTTAGGATTGGTAGCCGGAACCATTACTTCTGTTACCTTCCTGCCACAGGTCATCAGGATCTGGACAACAAGATCTGCAAAAGACGTTTCTTTAATAATGCTGTTGTTATTGTTGCTGGGCACTTCCATATGGCTGGTCTATGGTGTGGCGAGAAACGATGCTGCCATCATCTATACCAATAGCATGGTACTTGCGATGGGGCTGGTGATGTTATTCTTTAAATTGAAATTTAAATAACCCCGCTTTTTATT
>DATHEH010000070.1:0-3361 GCA_035318685.1 Ferruginibacter sp. | reverse complement strand
AGAAGTTACTTCCAGTATGGAGTGCGGTTTAACCATAAAAAATTACAACGATATAAAAGTCGGGGACATCGTAGAAGCATTTGAGGAAGTTGAGGTGAAACGGACGCTGTAAGAGCCTCAAGGGGAGTAGCTACAAGGGGCAACAGAGAAGCTCCAAGGGAGTAACCACTAAATTCACCGCTTATCCCTTGTGGCTTGTAGCTTGCAGCTTGTGTTTTCGGCTTGCAGCTTTCCTCAATCTTTTGTTAAATGAACCAATGTCCGGGGAGCTTAATGAAGCTTAGTTCTAAATTTGAATTTGCTTAAAATCATTTTAATGAAACAGTTTTTCCTTTTTATTATTTCAGCGTTCTGTATAAGTATCACTTCACTTGCACAAACAAGCCAGCCCAAAGCGGTGATAGCCGATAAAATTGTTGCTGTTGTAGGCGATAAGATCATTTTGAAAAGTGATATCGACAACAACCTTGTTGATATGCAGCGCCAGAATATTGCCATCCCTGAAAATGCAAGGTGCATGATGTTAGAGCAGGCAATGGGGATCAAGGCCCTGGTTCTGCAGGCTGAAAAAGATTCTTTGCCCGTAACAGATGAAGAGATCGAAACCATAATTGACAACCGCATCCGTAGCTTTATTATGGAATATGGCGGGGTTGCTGAGCTGGAAAAGATCGCCGGCAAATCCATCTACCAGCTAAAAGAAGATTTTAAAACACCCATACGTGACCAGGAACTGGCCAAGGCCATGCGCAATAAGGTAGTGGAGAATGTAAGGATAACGCCCAATGAAGTTTCCGCTTTTTATAACAAGATCCCCAAAGACAGTTTATTCCTTTATGAAAGCGAACTGGAGATCAGCCAGATCGTATCTTATCCCAAACCGCACAGGGATGCTGAAGAATACGCTATCCAGCAATTAAAAGAATTCAAGGAACAGATCGAATCAGGTAAAAGGGATTTTAAGACAGTTGCCAGCATCTATACCATGGATCCCGGAAGTAAAGAGACCGGCGGTCAATATGATGTTAACCGTAATTCAAAAGAGCTTGACCCGGTTTGGCTATCAAAAGCATTTACATTAAAAGAAGGGCAGATCAGCAATCCTTTTAAAACAAGGTTTGGCTATCATATCCTTCAGCTGGTAAGCCGTTCAGGCGATGATGCTACGGTAAGGCATATATTATTGGTTCCCCAGGTTACTTCGATAGAGGTTAAACAAGGTATTGAAAGACTGGATTCTGTTCGTTCAAAACTAATAGCAGGAACGATAACCTTTGGTGATGCCGTTTCCAAATATAGTGACGATGATGAGCATAAATTTACAGGAGGCCGCAAAATGGGGCGGGATGGAAGTGCATACCTTACCATCGACGAGTTGGATAAAGACCTGGTAGTGATGCTGAAGGATCTGAGAGTAGGCCAATACTCCCAGCCAACAGAATTTACCGACGAGAGAGGAAGAAAAGGGATCAGGATCGTTTATTTGCAAACAAAAACAGAGCCTCACCGTGAGAACATGAAAGATGATTATAACAGGATCGCACAAAGGGCTTTGGAAGAAAAAAAGAACGAGGCACTGGAGACCTGGTTCCAGAAGAAAGTATCTACCTATTATATCCTGGTAGATGATGAATTCAAATCCTGTGCAGAGATGCAAAAATGGGTATCCGCAATTCCTGCTTCAAAAAATTAAAAGATAAAAAATATTTATAAAAGCGTTCCGGTATCTAAACCGGAACGCTTTACTTTTGTGGAGATACAGGTTAACCACGGAGACACAGAGGCTGGCACAAAGGACACGGAGAGGAATAAGCATGGGCCAGGAGTGGAAGATCTTTGTGTTCTCTGTGTAAACTCTTTGTGTCTCCGTGGTAAAAAAACAAAATAATGATTGAAAACAAAACAATAAGCCGGGAAGAGAACGCCGTACTGGTAGGCCTCATCTATAAAGAACAAACCGAGCCACTGGTAAATGAATACCTGGATGAGCTGGTGTTCCTTGCAGAGACCGCCGGTGTGCATACCGTAAAGCGGTTTACCCAAAAATTACCTCACCCCGACAGCAAGATATTTGTTGGTAAAGGAAAACTCGAAGAAATAAAACAGTTCATTCTCCTCAAAGGAAATATAGGCCTCGTAATTTTTGATGATGAATTGACCGGTTCACAGATCCAGAATATTGAAAAGGAACTGAACGTAAGAGTGATCGACCGCAGCGACCTCATACTGGACATCTTTGCCAGCCGTGCCAAGACCGCACAGGCCAAAACACAGGTAGAACTTGCGCAGTACCAATATATCCTGCCGCGTTTGAAAGGAATGTGGAAGCACCTTGAACGGCAGGGCGGCGGCGTAGGAACAAGAGGACCGGGTGAAACGGAGATCGAAACAGACAGGCGTATCGTTAAGGATAAGATCGGGCTCTTACGCAAACGTTTGGCCGAGATCGACAAGCAGGCTTTTACGCAGCGTAAAGACAGGGGAGAATTTATAAGGGTAGCCCTGGTGGGTTATACCAACGTAGGGAAATCCACGCTCATGAATATTTTGAGTAAGAGTGATGTATTTGCGGAGAATAAATTATTTGCTACCCTGGATACCACAACCCGTAAAGTTGTATTTGAGCAAACGCCTTTTTTACTGAGCGATACCGTAGG
The DNA here is from genome assembly GCA_035318685.1 of Ferruginibacter sp. GTDB lineage: Bacteria > Bacteroidota > Bacteroidia > Chitinophagales > Chitinophagaceae > Ferruginibacter. The sequence goes on along the minus strand of DATHEH010000070.1, from coordinate 704 downwards.
TTTCATCCGCAAACTTCCGCACCATCTTGTTGAAAGTTTTAAAACAACACTCGATGAAGTAAGGGAAGCAGATATTTTACTACATGTTGTCGACATCTCTCACCCGCAGTATGAAGAGCAGCTGAACGTTGTAAATAAAGTATTGGCAGAATTGGGAGCAGGCGATAAACCGGTAGTAACCATTTTTAATAAGATGGATAAATATGAAGAGCAGGCTTTTGACAAATGGCTTGATCCCGAAGTGAAGAAAGAGATACTCCATGACCTGAGACAACGCTGGGAGAATGATACCAAGGGGAATTGTGTTTTTGTATCAGCAACAGAAAAAACCAATATCGATGGTCTCCGGCAAACGGTATTGAATAAGGTGAGGGAAATGTACAGGGTGCGGTATCCTTATAGGGCGGAATTTTTTTATTGAATTGCAATTGATTTAACAACAAAAACAGTAACCACAGATAACCACGGATTGAAGCATAGATGGCCACGGAAAAAATCTGTGCTATCTGTGAAAATAATCGGTGGTTATCTGTGGTTAACAATTCCGCTGATCTTAATTTTTATCATTCATGCCCACTTCCAATCAAAAATGGTTCAAGATCGCTGAAAGCATTGATGAAATTAATTTTTCACCGGAAGGCCTGGCTGAAGCAGAGGCCAATGGGAAAAAGATATGTATAGCAAAACATGATAACGACCTATTC
>DATHEH010000069.1:0-5379 GCA_035318685.1 Ferruginibacter sp. | reverse complement strand
CCGAGCCCGAGGGTAAACAAAGATCTTCCAGGTCGAAACTTGCATTTGTAATTCAGCGGCATAAAGCATCACATCTTCATTATGATTTCCGCCTGGAAATGGATGGCGTTTTAAAAAGCTGGGCCGTACCCAAGGGCCCTTCCATGAATCCAAAAGACAAGCGGTTGGCGATGATGGTAGAAGACCATCCCTATTCCTATAAAGATTTTAAAGGCGTAATACCTTCTGGCTATGGTGCTGGCATTGTAGAGATATGGGATAATGGAAAATATACCGACCTGGAAAGTTCAGCCAGGGCGGATGCGGAAAAAAAAATAAAGGCAGGGTTAAGATCCGGTAATTTAAAATTCACGCTTCATGGGAAAAAACTCAAGGGAGAATTTGCGCTGGTAAAGCTTAAAGGGAAACAGGAGAATGCCTGGTTGTTGATAAAGCATAAGGATGAATATGCCGTGAGCACAGTGTATGACAGCGAAAAAGAAACTGCGGCCGCATCTCCTATCAATAAATGGCTTGCTGAAAATGCAAAACCTAAAAAAAAACTTTCAGCGTGATCAAAGAAAGAAGAAAGAAGCTTGAACATTTTACCCGGCCCATGCTTGCGAAAGAGACAGACGAGCCATTTGATGACAAGGAATGGATCTTCGAGATAAAGTGGGATGGTTACAGGGCCATTGCAGAGATAAAGGATGGCGACATACAATTAACTTCGAGGAATGGTCTCCTCTTCAATAACAATTACCCGCTTGTTTATAATGCACTAAAAAAAATAAAACACGATGTGGTACTCGATGGCGAGATCGTGGTGCTTAACGAAGAAGGGAGATCTGATTTCCAGAAATTACAGCACTACGAAGACAATACCAACTACCCTATTTGCTATTATGTATTTGACCTGCTGTCGCTGGATGGAAAAGATACATCCGAACTACCGCTTTTAGACAGGAAAAAGTTATTGCAGCAATTAATTAAGAAGGATGACATCATAAAATATTCAGACCATGTTGTTGCCAAGGGAAAAGATTTTTTTGATGCTGCAGGTAAACAGGACCTTGAGGGGATAATGGCCAAGAAAGCAGACAGTCACTATCATGAAGGCACAAGAACCAATGAATGGTTAAAGATCAAACACCACAAATCTGATGAAGTCATTATCGTTGGGTTTACACAACCTACCGGTTCAAGAAAATATTTCGGTGCATTGGTGCTGGCGACCCGGGGTGAGGATGGCTTAAAGTATGCCGGCCATACGGGTTCGGGCTTTTCAGAAAAAGGATTGAAAGAAGTTTATGGTAAACTTAATCCCCTGAAGACAAACAAAGCGCCTTTCAATGAACCGGTAAAGACCAATATGCCTGTAACCTGGTTAAAGCCAAATTATGTTTGCGAAGTAAAGTTCACGGAATGGACGAATGATGGAAAAATGCGCCACCCCATATTTCTGCGAATGAGAGAAGATAAATCACCAAAAGATATTATCATTAAAAAAACAAAAACTGCAGCGCCAAAAAAAACAAAGAACTCAAAAACTGCTGATGATAATGCAAATGAACTCGTCATAGGCAGGACAAAAGTGAAGATCACCAACCGGGATAAAATATACTGGCCAAAGGAAGGCATTACGAAAGGTATGATGATAGATTATTACCAGTCGATGGCGGAATATATCCTGCCTTACCTGAAAGACCGGCCTGAATCTTTAAAAAGAAATCCAAATGGGATTAATGCGCCTGCCTTTTATCACAAAGACGCCGGTGGCGAAGCGCCGGAATGGGTGCAGCGCATTCTTTTATATTCTGAATCAACAAAAAAAGACGTGGACTATATCATCTGCAATGACAAAGCAACACTTGCTTACCTGAATAATTTAGGCTGTATAGAACTCAACCCCTGGAATTCAACTGTCAAAGCCCTGGATAAGCCTGATTATATGATCATCGACATAGACCCTTCCGAAAAAAATACATTTGAACAGGTAATAGAAACAGCCCTCACTTATAAGAAAGTGCTTGACAGGGCAGGCGCTGCATGCTACTGTAAAACATCCGGGGCTACCGGTTTACACATTTATATACCTATGGGCAGAAAATATTCTTATGGACAAGTAAGAGATTTTGGGCAGATCCTGTCTACAATAGTTAATGAGCAGTTGCCGTCATTTACAACCATGGAAAGAAATCTTAAAAAAAGAGGTAATAAACATATATACCTTGATTACCTGCAAAATAGCCGGGGACAAACCATCGCTGCGGCATATAGCCTGCGGCCAAAACCGGGAGCAACTGTTTCCACACCGTTATTATGGAAAGAAGTAAAAGCAGGACTTCATCCCTCAGCTTTTAATATTGAGACCATTCCAAAAAGAGTAAAAAAAACAGGGGATCTTTTTAAGGAGGTATTGGGTAAAGGGATCGATCTAAATAAGTGTCTTGCGAAATTATCCTGAACAATGGGGAGAACAAAAAGGTATTATTCCGGTAGCAGTTCCCTGATAGGAATAGCCAGTCCCTTACTTATTCTATGCAACGTAAGGTAAGACATGTTAACCTGCCCTGATTCGATTTTCGACATACTTGATTTCTCAAAATTGCAGTTGATGGCAAGTTGGTTCTGGGTTAGGTTTTTAGTCAACCGTATCATCCTGATTTTCGCCCCTAATTCAATTAATAGATTGGTATCCTCCATAAATCTTCGTATTATCTGCTACCTCCTGCAAAAGGTAGTCTTAATTAATTAATAAAAAGTGTAAAGAATTTATTTTCAATATGTTTCCTTGATAGAGTGAGGTAAAAGTAATTAGTGCCGCTTATATAATCGTTGGCTTATAAGCCTATTTTGTTGGTTTATCAACCTACAATAGAGGGCGTTGAGTATACTCTAAATTTTACTTTCTATTATTTCAATAACTATCTTATATATGCAACTGTTCTTACACTTGTTGCGTCAATTATCCTGAGAATTAAAAACGCAACTATTGAAGTCTTAAAAAAACAGAATGCCCAGGAAAATGATCCCGCTATTTTGGCTATGCCTGCTGTTCATGGCCTCCTGTATAAATTATGATAACAACCCAAATGGTTATATACGACCGGTATACTTATTTCCTGGTGTAGGGCTTGGAACCATTGTAGCTGTGGTGGTGTCATGGAACAGGAATAAATCAGTTCTCTGGGCGATCATTCATGGCATTTTAGGATGGCTGTATGTCATCTATGTGTTGATAGTTGGCAAAAAGAAAAACTAAATTTTATATACAATTAAATCGAACAATAAAAACTTACAATTATGAAAAAAAACTTTTCGGCGGTAGCCCTGGCTGTTTCAGCCCTTGTATTTGCGGCATGCAATGACAATAAAACAACTGAAACATCCACCGACAGCGCCACGGTGTCGCAGGTAACAACCGACACGACGGCCGTTGGCAAGACCTCCAATGAATTTGTGATGGTAACTGCGCAGAATGGGATCGCAGAGGTGGAAATGGGTAAACAGGCCCAAAGCAATGGCGGCAGCCAGGATGTAAAGGACTTTGGCAAAACGCTTGAAACAGACCATGGCAATGCAAATGCGGCGCTGATCTCAATTGCCAATGAGGAAAATATCCTGCTTCCCACCGCAATGACTGAAGACCACCGGAAACACCTGGCAGACATGGGTGCAATGAAAGGGAAAGACTATGACAAACATTTTATAGACATGATGATCGACAGTCATGGAAAAAGTATAGAAAGGTTCAAGGACGCAGCAGCAAATAACGCAAATGCCAGGGTAAAGGACTTTGCTGCTAAAACATTACCTACCCTGGAAGCACATCTTGCAAAAGCAAAAGCAATAAAAAGCAAGATGAAATAAGGAACCTAACTTCACACATATATTGGATCTCAGAAAAAAGCGCCCCGTACAGGGCGCTTTTTATTAACTGCTTTACCAGCGAGGAATAATTTACCCAACTGCATTAAAAAAAATAAATACTCAGCGATCCAGCTGTGTATTTTCCGGACATTTTGTTTAATAGTAAATTAAATTTAACGATGCTATTTGGTACAAAATCAGGTTAGTTCTTCTTAGTCTGTAAAAATCTAGTTTCCTGAAGTTTACGTACATCTGTTAATTTTCTACCACGGCATGAAAAATGCGATGTTCTTTACAATTATCTCTCATTAACATTAACAATAAAACAAAAATCATGAAAACTATTATTTTAATTCTAATGTGTTCTGTTTCCCTTTCTTTGGCTGCGCAGGAAAAAAAAGACTGGAAAAACAAAATGCATAAGCATGCACCGCTTATGACGAGGGGCATTGGTGTCACTTTCCAGGATTTTGATGGCCTTAACAGCCGTATTGCAGGATTTCCGGAATATAAGCAACTCCGTGGTCATATGTGGACACTCTCTGCAGGTTCCATGCACGTTATCAAAAATTTTGTCTCCCAGTTATCAGTTACCGGCGGAAGCAGCCTTACCGGCGATCCTGATGAAAGAAGCAGTGCTATACGCATGTTGAGTGGTGGTGTTGACTTCGGTTATGATGTTATTCCTTCAGATATGGTAATGGTATATCCCATGGTTGGTATTGGTGCGGAATGTTATAACGCCATCTTCTATAAAGAAGTCGGGGCTGTGGATTTTGATGATGTGGCAGCTTCACCCGGTGTGCAAAACAGTATACGCAGTGTGAAATTCAAAAACTCATTCGTAACGTATCGCTTTGGTCTTGGCATTGCATTAAAATCACCAAAACATCCAGGCACCATCGGAATACAGGGAGGTTATGCCGGAGCTTTTAAAGACAAAAGCTGGAAGAGCACAGAAAATCAATCTTTAAACGGTGCTCCATCAGATGATATAAACCGCTGGTCTGTATCACTTGTTTTTACTGGTGGAGGTATGATGATGAAAAAATAAAGTTAACAGATACAAGTTGCAAGTTGCAAGCTGCCAGTGTATATTTTAAATAAAGTGATCTTACTGATTTGAGATCTCTTTGGTTATTTATTATATATCTCCCTTGCAGCTTCTCCTTGTGTCATGTGTTATGAATCAAATGACCGCTGAATACCAAGTTCCAGTCCGCGTAATTCTGCAAGTCCCCGCAAACGCCCGATGGCGCTATAGCCGGGGTAAGTTGATTTCTTAAGATCATCCAGCATCTGGTGTCCGTGGTCCGGGCGCATAGGTATAGAAATATTCCTGTGCCGCATCATCAGTACAACTTCTTTTACAACTGCATACATATCGGTATCGCCTGCTAAATGATCGGCCTCATAAAAATTTCCTTCCTCGTCACGCTTCGTATTGCGCAAATGAAGAAAATGTATGTTGCCGGCAAAACGTTGTATCATACTTACCAAATGATTGTCTGCCCTGGCACCAAAAGA
>DATHEH010000068.1:0-3139 GCA_035318685.1 Ferruginibacter sp. | reverse complement strand
AAAAAAGATCGGGCTAAAACCAAGCCGCCGCATTGAATTTTATACCAGCAAGATCGATTGTCGTTTGCTGGAGTATGAATTGTATAGTGGCACGAAACGAACAGACAAAGAGTAAGCCTCAAGCGGCAAGCTTAGTTAGCTTCAAGCTACAAGCTTCAAGGGGGCAAGCATTATAATTCAACGGGTTTTAAAATATCATAAAGTAATTTATACGGCATGCTTATCCCTTGCAGCTATGTCCCTTGTAGCTTCTCTCTCGCCACTTTATTTCTAATGTACACCAGCTTTATCCCGGCCTTATCGGTTTCCTTTTTATCAACTTCAAATTGTGGTATAGATTTGATCAGTGGGGTAAGTTTTAAAAATCCATAATTCCTCGGATCGAAATTGGGTTGTTTTTTCAAAAGCAGGTTACCCACATCACCTAAGAATGCCCACCCATTCTCATCTGCCAGGTCATCGATCGTAGATGCTATTAACTTGAGTGTTTCCCTGTTGAGTTTATCAACCGAAGTTTTAGGAGCAGGCTTTGTTGTTTTTGTTTTTACTGTACTTGTTTCTTCCGCTTCAAATATGGGAATGATCTCCATGTAAATGAATTTATCGCAGGCAACGATAAAAGGATTTGGTGTTTTCTTTTGCCCAATGCCAAAAACTTTCATGCCGGCCTCCCTTAACCTTGTTGCCAGGCGTGTAAAATCACTGTCACTGCTCACGATGCAAAAACCATCTACCTTTCCGGAATATAAAATATCCATAGCATCGATGATGAGTGCGCTGTCGCTTGAATTCTTTCCTGTTGTATAACTGTATTGCTGGATGGGTGTAATGGCGTTTTCTAAAAGCACATTCTTCCAGCCGGTAACAGTAGGTTTTGTCCAGTCGCCATAAATTCTTTTAAATGTAGGGGTGCCGTATTTGGCGATTTCTTCCATCACGCCTTTTACATTACTGTAAGGCACGTTATCTGCGTCAATTAAAACTGCCAGGCGTATGTCTTTTTGTATTTCCATGTTTTTATTGTTATACACAAGGTAAATCTTTTTGAACCATTGTCATATTTCACCCGTTGATGTAGAGGTCTTCCACTTTTTTTCTAGCCCATGGCGTTTTGCGTAAGAATTTAAGGCTTGACTTAATACTGGGATTATCATTAAAGCAATTGATACGGATAATATTTCCAAGTTCTTCCCAGCCATACTGCTCCACCAAATGATTAAGGATCATTTCCAATGTCTTGCCATGCAGCGGATCATTCGATAACGACGGGTTCATTGGCTTTATTGATTTGTTGTTCCTTTAAGGCCTTTGCTTCCTGCTTTGACAGCATTAACCCGATCATCATCACCACAGCAGATAGTAAAATGATCTGCAGGATCAGTGCCTTATTTACCAGTGGTATGTTCTGCGCCGGCACAATGGATAAAAAAAGCAGGATGTTGATCAGGCCCCGTGGAATAATGAACAGCATCGGCAACATTGCCATCCCAGATAATTTAAATTGAATGATACGTATGACCAGGATGGCTGCAACAATACCCGCCGCCCATGCAAATGTTGTCGTATCCAGGATCTCACTTGTTTCTATCAGGTACCCGAACAATAAAAAGAATACCGTTCTTATCAAAAAGGTTGCTTCGATCATGAGCTCTTTAAATTTCTGCACTTCCAGGTTCAATGCATCGGGCTTTAATTTATTTACCCAGTTAAATCTTTTCAACTCATCGAGGTTGCCAAGGAACAAACCAAAAATGAGAATGAAGATAAGCGCCGGCAAATGGTAAAGCTTTGCAATGCTGTAGATCAGCAATACCAATAAGATGATGGGAACAAATTTTATGTGATGATCCAGTTTACTCAGTAAAAATGCCAGCAGCACCGTAGCGGCAAAGGAGACGGCGATCATGATGACCAGTTGTAAGGCGGATTCGCCGGCGGTGTGTGACTGGCTGAGCTCATTTAATGCAATAAAATTAAAGAAGACCACGCCGAAGATATCAGAGAGGCTGCTTTCGTAAATAATGAACTCCCGGTCGGGTGCGCTTAAATATTTTACACTGGGGATGGCAATGGAACTACTGATAACACAAAGCGGAACTGCATTGGTCAACGCATCCCTCATGGAAAGGCCCGGTTGAAAATACTGAAAAGCATATGCAAGTAAAAAAGACAGTGCCAGCATGGGCAACAGCGCTGCAATGGTTGACCTTATTATGACCGGCGCTTTGGATTTGTTCAGTTCCAGTTCAAGCGACCCTTCCAGTACAATGAGGATCAACCCTATCGTTCCAAATAAGGGCAGCAATTGCGAAAGGTCCGGAACAGTGATATGAAATGCTTCCGCTAACCTTCGTACTACCCAGCCCAGGATCAACAGAAGTATCACTGAAGGGATCCTTGTTTTAGACGCGGTAAGGTCAAAGGCATACGCTATCAGTAATAATGTACAAAGTATAATGATAATTACCGAGGTCATAGGCTAAAGATAAATTAAACGCCTTACTTTAAAGCAAGGCGTTTGATCTACTATAGTTCCTTTATTATTTTATGTGCCCATTTTCTTCTTCAGGTTCTCATCTATCGCATCAAGGAATTCTTCGGTATACAAATAGTGTTTCCCATGTTCTACTTTATTGCCATGGATACAAACGGCAAGGTCCTTTGTCATTTTACCACTCTCTACGGTCTCAATACAAACCGCTTCAAGTGCGCTACAAAAATCAATGAGGGGCTGGTTGTTATCCAGTTTACCACGGAATGCAAGTCCTCTTGTCCATGCAAAAATAGACGCAATAGGATTTGTAGAAGTTGGCTTGCCGGCCTGGTGATCCCTGTAGTGGCGGGTTACGGTACCGTGTGCTGCTTCAGCTTCCATGGTGCTTCCATCGGGTGTGACCAATACCGAAGTCATCAAACCCAGTGACCCAAATCCCTGTGCTACGGTATCGCTTTGTACGTCGCCGTCATAATTCTTACAGGCCCATACAAAATTGCCGTTCCATTTTAAAGCGCTGGCCACCATATCATCGATCAGGCGGTGTTCGTAGACAATTTTTGCAGCTTCAAAAGAAGTTTTGAATTCGTTCTGATACACTTCTTCAAAAATGTCTTTGAAGCGTCCGTCATATTTTTTTAAGCT
>DATHEH010000067.1:0-10035 GCA_035318685.1 Ferruginibacter sp. | reverse complement strand
ATGAAGTCATTTCTTGACTCGGCACTTTGAGCTTCTCCGTAATTCAGCGCTGGTGCGGTTCCGCTCCGAACCATTTGCCCGGCAATATGCAACGCCGCGAATGTCTTTGGCAGTGTTTCGGAAATATCAATAATAATTACTGCAAAATTGATCAGTCTTTCGTCAAGATCAAACCTTTTCTTCATTAAACATATTTATTACAATGTTAGAAGAAAGTATATGCATCATATAGAGAAAAAATCCCGATATTAATGAGATTATTCTGAATCACGGGATCCCGCTTTCATTCCTTGTTCGACATTCCTTGTTCCTTGTTCAATATTCAATTCCTTGTTCCCCGTCCGAACGGTGTTCAGCCGGGCGGGCTTGTTCGATATTCAGGTAGCAATTGCAGTTGCTTGTTGCCCGGCATTAACATTCCTTTCTCCAAAAGGTATTCCGCTATCTGCACCGCATTGGTAGCAGCGCCTTTGCGCAGGTTATCACTCACGATCCAGCAGTTCATGGTCCTGGGCTGTGTTTCATCTATTCTTATCCTTCCTACAAAAGTATCGTCTTTATCATGCGCAGTTAAAGGCATTGGATAGATAAAATTATCAAGGTCATCTTTTACAACAACACCAGGGGCCTTGCTAAGGATATCTTTCACTTCATTAATATCAAAGTCATTTTCAAATTCTATGTTCACGCTTTCGCTGTGCCCGCCCATGGTTGGTATGCGTACGCAGGTGGCGGTAACTTTTATAAAATCATCACCGATTATTTTTTTTGTTTCCAGCACCATCTTCATTTCTTCCCTGGTATAGCCATTCTCCAGGAACACATCTATCTGCGGAATGGCATTCATGTCGATGGGATACTTGTAGGCCATTTCACCCGTAATGCCCTTGCGTTCATTCATTAATTGCGTTACCGCTTTTACACCCGTGCCGGTAACACTTTGGTAGGTGCTTACTACCACCCTCTTTATTTTATACTTATCATGCAATGGCTTTAGCACAACCACCATCTGTATAGTAGAACAGTTTGGATTAGCAATGATCTTGTCTTCCTTTGTAAGCACGGATGCATTCACTTCGGGGACAACTAATTTTTTGGTGGGATCCATACGCCATGCGCTGGAATTGTCAATTACCGTAATGCCGGCCTCTGCAAATTTTGGGGCCAGTTCGAGCGAAGTGGTTCCGCCCGCCGAAAATATTGCTACATCGGGTTTTGCAGCTATGGCATCTGCCGCACTTACTATCTTATATTGCCTGTTATTAAAGGTCATTTCTTTCCCTAGCGACCTTTCAGACGCAACAGGTATCAGTTCATCCACAGGAAAATTCCTTTCCGCCAGCACCTGTAACATTTTACTCCCTACCAAACCGGTAGCACCAACAACAGCAACCCTCATTTTTTTTCCCAGGTTTTTATGTGATAAAAAGCATTACAGGTCTTCCTGCAATGGGTAATTTAAACAACGAAATTACCAACTAATCGCAGTCCGTCCAAATACCTGTACGGTTATATATTAAAACACCTGTGTTCAGGGACAGCAATTTAAAATGACCATATGAACAGCATAATTCTTATCTTATTTTGTATTGTATCACTTGCAGGTAGCAGTACAGCACAGGTTGCCAGCCGCTACGATATTATTATTGATGAACTGATGGCCGATCCCACTCCACAGGTCGGCCTGCCCAATAATGAATGGATCGAATTGCGCAATACCTCTTCCTCCGTTTTCAATTTATCAGGATGGAGAATTGGCGATGCCACAGGACAAAGCGGCCCCATGCCTTCTTATATTTTATTGCCCGATAGCTTTGTGATCGTGTGCACCGCAAGTGCCGTAGCCGCCATGAGTATTTACGGCCCAACGATCTCAGTTACCGCTTTTCCTTCTTTGGATAACACAGGAGATGTTATCTATTTACGCAGTCCGCAAAACCGGACCATCCATGCGGTAAGTTATACGGATACATGGTATCAAAATGAATTGAAAAAAGACGGCGGCTGGACATTGGAAATGATAGACACAAAAAATCCCTGCAGTGGTTTTGGCAACTGGAAAGCCGCTAACGATACAAAAGGAGGAACACCCGGAAGGAAAAATTCTGTTGAGGCATTGAATGCTGATGCTGCCCCGCCACAATTATTAAGGGCATTTGCAACAGACAGTGTAGATCTGGTACTGGTATTTGATGAACCGCTTGATAGTTTGAAAGCAGGCACAGCAGCTAATTACAGTGTCAGCGATGGGATCGGGGTACCACGATCTGCCATTGCCGTTGCACCGGCGTTTGAGAGGGTAAGTTTAAAATTGAATACGCCGGTCAGCCGGAATAAGATATATACCATTACCGTATCAGCCCTGGCCGATTGTGTGGGGAATATCGCAGGCACGAAAAATAAAGCAAGGGTGGGTTTAAGCGAAGTTGCCGATAGCCTGGATATCGTGATCAACGAGATATTATTTAACCCCAAGCCGAACAGTACAGATTATGTAGAGATATATAACCGGGGTAATAAGATCATCGATCTGAAGCAAACCTATATTGCAAACAGAAACTCAACAGGATCTATCAGCAATATCAAACAACTGGGGACAGATAATTATTTATTTTTTCCGCAGGACTTTATGGTTATAACGGAAGACCCCTCTGTTATCAGGCGGGATTTTATCACAATGAATATGGATGCGTTTGTAACTATTGCTTCCATGCCTTCATTGAATGATGATGAAGGCAATGCAGTTATTTTAAATGCGCAGGGAAATATAACCGACGAATTGAAGTACGATGAAAAATGGCATTTTAAACTGATAGACAACCGGGAAGCTGTGGCTTTGGAACGCATCGACTACAATGCGCCAACACAGCAGCGGGATAACTGGCACAGTGCGGCTACCAGCGTTGGATACGGAACGCCAACCTATAAGAATTCCCAATACCATATCGATCAGCAGGTGAAGGGAGAAATAACCGTGAGCCCGGAAATAGTTTCACCGGATAATGACGGGATGGATGATTTTGCCACTGTTGATTATAGCTTTCCTTCGCCTGGCTATGTAGCCAATATAACAATCTATGATGCAGGAGGGCGCCCGGTGCGTTACCTGCAGCGCAATGCTTTGTGCGGGATCCGGGGTGGCTTCCGCTGGGATGGGCTGGGCGAAAAGGATCAGAAACTGCCCGTTGGTATATATATCGTCTATACCGAAGTGTTTAACCTGGAAGGAAGGAAAAAGCATTTTAAGAATACTATTGTGCTTGCAAGAAGAAACTAACTCGTCCCAGTCTCCGAGGGGGATGCCATGGTTGCAAGTTTTCAACTTGCAATTGCGACGAAGTCGCAAAACCAAAACACCCCCGTCGGAGACGGGGGCGAGAAAACCAAAATACTCTAATGTCCGGCGACAGGTATCACATAGCCGACCAGAACGGCTGCTACTTTCTAACCTTTACCGTAGTAGATTGGGTAGATGTATTTATCCGCCCGGCCTATAAGCAGGTCATAGCCGATTCCCTGAATTTTTGTATTGCACAGAAAGGTCTTCGTGTTTTTAGCTGGTGTTTAATGACAAATCATTTACATTTAATGGCGGAAGCCAGGGAAGGGTTTAAGCTTTCCCATATTATCAGGGACTTTAAAAAATTTACAGCTTATACTATTTTAAGATCTATAGAAGATGAACCCGAAAGCCGGAGGGACTGCCCGCCCGGATGAACCCGTTCGGACGGGGATGTTATATAGATTTGAATTTGCTGGTAAGTTCAAATCCAACATAGAAAAGTATCATTTCTGGCAGGCCGGTAATCATGCTATTTTCCTCGATCCGCACAAACCCGAAATGACAAGGCAAAGGTTAAACAATATACAGGAGAACCCGGTACGTGCAGGTATAGTAGAAAATGCGGAGGATTATTTATATAGCTCGGCAAGAGATTATTGTGGAAGGAAGGGTCTGGTGAATATTGAGTTTGTTTAACTTGTCCTCGTCAGAGACGAGGACAAGCTGGTTGTAAGTCTTCGACTTACAATTGCGACGAAGTCGCAAAACCACTACATCCCCGTCGGAGACGGGGACGAGAGAATAATTGATCATTCAACCATAAAACAACTATTATGCAAACCAGGATCTTTACTGCATTCGCAATTGCAGCAATTGTAACTTCATGCAATAATACAACAGACATGAAAACATCATCAACAACTAAGGCTTTTGCATGGCCGGATAGCGTTGCCGCACCGGTTGCGGACAAAAAGCCAAAGGAGCTGGTAGCACACGGGGATACACGTATCGACAACTATTACTGGATGAATGATTTTTTTAAAAAGGGGCCCGATAGCTCAAAAGTTGTTGCCTACCTGGAAGCGGAGAATAAATATTATGATACGATGATGTCGGGTACAATGGCATTCCAGGAAAAATTATATACCGAGATGAAGGCAAGGATAAAAGAAAAGGATGAGACGGTGCCGGTCTTTAAGAACGGCTATTTTTATTACAGCCGGTTGGTGGAAGGCAAAGATTATTTTGTTTACTGCAGGAAGAAGGGCAGCCTGGATGCCAAAGAAGAAGTTTTACTGGATGCAAATGCCATGGCCGAGGGGCATAATTATTTTTCTGCTATTGGGTTTGACGTTAGTATGGACAATAAGCTCATGGCCTATGGTATCGATCTTTTATCAAGGAGGCAATACCATATTTATATAAAGAACCTGGAAACAGGGGAGGTTTATAAAGACAAGATACCAAATACGGAAGGTGACCCGGTTTGGGCTAATGATAATAAGACCATTTTTTATACATCAAAGCACCCGGTGACGCTGCTGTCAGAGAAAATAAAAAAGCATGTTTTGGGGGCAGACCCGGCTGCTGATGCAACGGTGTACCATGAAACAGACCCGACCAATTATATCGGCGTGGGTAAAACAAAATCAGATAAATTCATTCTAATCACATCCCAGGCAACGCTTTCTTCCGAGCTGCGGTGGATCGATGCAAATAAACCAGCTGATGCATTTAAAATATTCCAGCCGAGGATGAAGGAAGTGTTGTACGGGGTTGATCACGCCAACGATAAATTCTACATACGCACTAATCTCAATGCAAAGAATTTTAAAGTGATGACATGTACAGAGGAGAAGACCGACAGCAGTAACTGGAAGGAAATGATCGCACACAACGACAGCGTTCTTATCCAGGGTATCGAGGTGTTCAAAAATTATTTGGCAGTATCTGAAAGAAAGAATGGCCTCACCCAGGTACACATCATCAATACACAAAATAATGACGGTCATCATCTTGCTTTTGATGAACCGGTTTATACGGCCGGGCTTGCTTATACACCGGACTACAATTCAGAAGTGGTAAGGTTCAATTATACCTCACTCACTACACCCAATTCGGTGTTTGACTATAATATGAAGACCAAAGAAAAAAAACTGATGAAGCAGCAGGAAGTGGTAGGGGGTTTTGATGCAAAAGAATATGTAACAGAAAGGGTATTTGCAACCGCAAAAGATGGAACAAAGATACCAATGTCGGTAGTGTATAAGAAAGGCTTTAATAAGAATGGATCAGCGCCTTTGCTATTGTATGGATATGGTTCTTATGGGGCAAGTATGGATGCAACCTTCAGCAGTGTAAGGCTGAGTTTAATCAACCGTGGATTTGCTTATGCGATAGCCAATATCCGTGGCGGACAGGAGATGGGGAGGTACTGGTATGAAGATGGTAAGATGATGAAGAAGACAAACACTTTCACAGATTTTATAGATTGTGCGGAATTCTTAATCGCAAATAAATATACCTCCAAAGAACATTTATATGCCAGTGGGGGAAGTGCGGGTGGATTGCTGATGGGCGCTGTTGTAAATATGCGCCCTGAGTTGTGGCATGGCGTTGTTGCCCAGGTACCGTTTGTTGATGTATTAACTACCATGAGCGATGCGTCCATTCCTTTAACAACAAATGAATACGACGAGTGGGGTAATCCTGCCAATAAGGAAAATTATATGTACATGAAATCCTATTCACCCTATGATAATGTAGAAAAGAAAGCTTACCCGAATATGCTGGTAACAACAGGACTCCACGACAGCCAGGTACAATATTTTGAACCGGCCAAATGGATTGCGAAACTGCGTGAGATGAAAACCGATAATAATAAACTGTTATTGTACACCAATATGGAAGCAGGGCATGGCGGGGCTTCGGGAAGGTTCAAGGCCTTAAAGGACAGGGCGAGGGAGTATGCATTTTTGTTTGCACTGGAAGGGATCACAGAATAAAATACAGACTAAAAACTGACCCGTTACGTGCCAGGCGTGACGGGTTTTATTGATATATTATTTACTATCCGCACTTTTACTCAATTCTTGCTGCGCAGGCATTTTACAGATGTTAAAAAAAGACATCTTATGTAAATAAGCTATAGATCTTTATTAAATTCTGTCTTTTACAGGTGAAATCCAAAGCGGGTAAGGCTTCAAAAATACTTAGTTATAGGTATTTGCCGGAGATTTCTTTTAGCCAACCTTTAAAATCAGATTTAAACGTTATGTTGCATTAGAAACCCGGCCACAATAACCACTTACAACGTAAAAAATTTCCGTATCATTAACCCGGCTTATTTTTTTATTTGACGCTGATATTAACAGGAAACAGCATTAAATAAAATTTACCTTAATCTGAACCAACATGAAAAAGTCATTGCTTTTATTCTTCTTAAGCATCATTATCAATTGCCACAATTTTGTAAATGCCCAAAGCCTAAGCATTGAGGAAACCAAAAAGGTACTCACCAGCAACAAATGGTTGATCACCAGGACAGAAGAAGACGGAGAGAGAGCAGAGGTAGAGAAAGAGATGCAGGGACAGAAATGGGTCTTTAAAACTGATGGTACCGTGTACTTCTATTTACCTTCAGAAAAGGAATCAGATGCTCCACGGGGAAAATGGACCATTACAAAAACACATATCATCGCGGACATAGGAGACGACAGGGATGAAGTACGGTTTTTGTACAGGCTGGAAAAAGCCTCGGTTTATTATTTATATCTTGAAAGTACAGATGATGAAGGGTATACCGCTGTTTTTAAACAGGCTGAAAAAATAGACAGCAGGGCAGAAGCTTCAGTCTCGCCTGCTTTTAAAAACAGTTTTGATTATTTTAGTGGTGCAGGTTTTGACGAGCAATGGCATTTTTCCTATACTAAAGGAGAAAAAATGAGTACCCAGCGGTGGAAAGTAAGAAAATCTTTCCCTGCCACTGAGATACTTGCAGAATGGAAGGAGGATTTTTATATTACTGACTTAATTTATAAGGACAGATACGATGGCAAAGAATGGTTACTGGTTACCGCGAAAAATAAATATACAAACCAGTTATATATTAAAAACAGTCATGCTGACAGTTTAAGGTCTACTGTTGAAACGGGGAACAATACATATCCCGGGTATGCCATAACACATATTGCGTATGGCGATAGCAAATGGTATACGGTGTATTCAAAAGGCACCGGGTACACTTATCAAAAGCTGTTGATGAGACGGGAGTTTCCTGAAGAAATTATAAAAGAGAATTGGGCAAAAGATTACCATATAACAGATATGGTTTATGGTGGCGGGTGGTGGACGATCATCCTGAGCAAGGGCTCAACCATTACAAAACAGCATTACCATATATGGAATTCGTGGGAGCAATCTAAAATTGATGAAGAAAGTAGCGGAGGTAAATATTTAACGGAGACAGTGAAGCAAGGAGATAAATGGTACATGATCTTCAGTGAAGATAAAGATATCTATGCCCAGGACACAGAAGTGGATAGGGCGATTCCCGAAAAAAAGATCCGCACCAAATGGGATAATGGTTATTTTATTTCCCGTGCTTTTTTCTATTAAACCTTTAAACCAAAACCGTATGAAATTTTTATTCAGCCTGGTCATGCTGCTTTCAGGCTCCTGTTATCTCCACGCACAAAAGCCTGGTCTTGCTAAACGGGTAGCCATCTCTTCTTTAAATGCAAAGGCAAAGGAAGCCATGGGGAATATCCGTTTTTTTAAAACGGGAAAAAAACTTACCATAACCGATGCATCTGTTTCGGCAACAGAAATGGGCGTGAAAATAGGAATTGAACTTGCTGAACCCGGCAAATCCAACACTACATGGACCTATGAATTTAACCCTGCTGAGATCATGTACATTTATAATGTTGATATGCCGGATGAATCCCCGGTTGGCCAGATCAGGATAAGTCTTTCAAATAAGATAGGCTACAGGTCCAGCTATTATAAAAGCGAAGGCCTTATGGAAACTTATGAAGAAGATGTGTACCTGAGTTACCTGAAAGTAGATAAGGATAATTTTTTGCAGATACAATCCGCCTTATTCAAACTAAAGGAGATGTATATAGATGAAGCCAACGAGCCTTTAAAGCCATTGGCAAATGCGATGAGCAGGAGTAAAGATTTCTGGATCTCTGCAGAGGGCGCTTCCAATACATACGAACTCAGTAAGGTGTATGTTACGGGCTGCACCATGCGGTTTATATATTACCTGCAGAGTATAGGCACATCGGGAGATAAAAAGCAAATGTATTTAACCATTATTCCCTTAAGTGAAATCGATGATGTAAGATTAGACAAAAATAAAAGCAGGCCAAATTGTATTATGCTGGAATCGGGCAAAAAGGGATTTGAGACCTTTGAACTTAAAGATAAAAAATACGTGGCCACAAAAGCCGTTAAAGAGATGCCCTTATTTATTGATGTAACCTATGACCGGAGACGTGATGAAATAATGGAAATACTTAAAACACAGGTTAAGGAATGCGGAGGTGGAAAGATAAAATTATAGATGTTGAACTAACAGATCACAATAAATATTCACATGGTATCCTTTAGCATTTTAAACTTAACAAACTAAAAAGCAATGAAAATACTATTCGTCACTTTAATGCTTTCCTTTTTTTCAGTAAATTTATTTGCACAACTAACAAAGGGGGAAGCCTTTGCTGAGTTGAACATACTCATGCAAAAGAGCAAGGATATCGATTATTATGACTTTATGCTTAAAAAAAGAACTATTGTACAACAGGATTTTTCAGAAGACAGGATCGCTATTAAGGAAAAAAGTAAATTAGGGGGTGAGAATCAATATTGGATCACAAGATATGCTGATATACCCTGGATACAACTGGAGAGTTATAAAATAGTATCTACTGATGGCGATAAAGAAAATATACTAATACTGAATTTCAAAAAAGCTGTTAAAAAAGAATATTTTACTTACGACAAACCTGGCGATGAAAAACCCGGTACTACTAAAATAATTGAATTATATATCTGGAAAAAATATAAACCGGATATTGAAAAGTACATTAACCGTTTATACTTACTGATGCAGGAAGCGTATAAAGCAAATCCACCTAAAGAAGCTATAGAAGAACAGGCAGCAGCTCAGCTTCTTCAGTTAATAACAGATGCTCAATTGAAAACACTGGTAACTTATTACCCAAAGCCTGCCGTAATATCTTTTTGGATGAATGGATGTGGGCCATGTTTTAAGTTGTTGGCACAGATAAAAGGGTTGCATGATTTATATAAAGATAAGATTGACTTTTATTTCATTAGTGTGTCTGATGACAGCCGGATAAAAAATGTGCATGCTTTAAATACCAGCTATAAGATTGATTATGAGGCAAAGTTTTTCTACCGCATGGAAAAAACCTGGAATACCGATCTGCTTAAGGCCATGCATGCTGAATGGAATGCTCAATATGTACCTTTTACAATGCTGGTAAATTACAATAAAAAAACCGCTGTTAATTCGGTAGAGCAACTTACAAAAGCAATAGCGGATGCGCTTAAATAAAACCGCAATCCAGGAAGCAGCGATCTTGGATCCGGGCGGGATTCCTGTTGCAAGAGATACAGAGGATATCAGAAATTAATGAATAATAAAGTACTGTAGACCTTACTGAAAAAAGGATAATTTGAATTATGATGCAAGTTGTTAGCCGGTCAGCCATTTTTAA
>DATHEH010000066.1:0-3016 GCA_035318685.1 Ferruginibacter sp. | reverse complement strand
AAAAAATATTATGCTTTAAGCGGAGCTTTTTCAGCTACTAATTTTCCTTTATAGTATAATTTTCCTTCGCTAACGTGGGCACGGTGGCGTACATGTGTTTCGCCGGTTGTTTTATCAACACTCAGCGTTGTTTCGCTTGCTTTATAATGCGTCCTTCTTTTTGCACTGCGTTGCTGTGAGTGGCGCCTTTTTGGATTTGGCATATCGCTTAGTTTTTAATTTTTAATATTACTTTTTTGTTTTTACTCTTTTCGTTTTTTTGAACTGTTCCAGGCCCTTCCATAAATGTGTGGCATTGGTCTGCTCTTCCTTTACTTCCATCAGCTTCAGTTTCTCCAGCACTTCTTTGTTGCATTGTGGTCCGCCTATTTCAGCTTCGCTGCACATTTTCTGCAGTGGGAAGCTCAGCAATACAAATTCATAGATCCAGTTACCCACGTCTATATGACTTTCGTTCCTCGGGATATAGAACACATCAGGGTCTTCTTCCTGGTCATTCATCTCATCGGGGTTCTCCACCAGCTTCACCAGCATATTGAATTCATCCCAAATGTCCATGGCCAGTGAATTTCCACAACGGTCGCAGGTTACATCCGCCTTACCCCCGATCTCGAACTTTAAAAGCATAAAACTGCTTTTTTTGTCAAGCGACAACTTGATGTTGGCGTGGCAGTTGGTAAAGTCAGGTTCCCCTTTTTCAGCAAAGAACTTATCATCCACAACGTAACTAAACTCATGAATACCCGGTTTCAACCCTACAAAAGCTATCTCAAATGCCCGTTTATTCGCCATCACGTATGGTTTAAAGGACGGCAAAGGTAAGGGAATATTTGCAATTTTTGGGGTGAAAATCAGGGATTTTATCGGCATGCCGGCTATTGGCGCCGGTTTTATTACTTTTAGGGCTGATATGAAGCTTAAAAGATCACTGGTTGTCACCCTTGTTTTGGTAATTATCGCGGTATCCGTTCACATTTATTCGGCCAACCCGGCACGGGTGGAAGAGCAGTATTCAAACGGAATTTACCCTTTTATCGCCCGGTTTTTAAGGTATTTGCTTGGCTGGATACCTTTTAGCCTGGGAGATGTTTTGTATGGATTGGTCATTGCCTGGATATTATGGAAGCTGGCAAGGGGAGTAAGGGCTTTGTTCAAAAGACAGGTTACCCTTAAAAGACTGGGTGCTGTTTGTTTAAGAGCCCTCAACATATTTCTTATCATTTATATCTTCTTTAATTTTCTTTGGGGTATAAATTATAACCGCAAAGGAATAGCAGACCAGTTGAGTTTAAAAATGGAAAAATACAGTCTTGATGACCTGAAGAATATAAATAGTATGTTGGTTGAAAAGGTGAATGTTTCAAAACGGTCACTGATCAGCCAGGGCAAAACCTATCCAACCAACCGGCAGTTATTTTCGAAGGTAAAACAGTCATATACAGATGCAGCGCGTGTTTATCCATTTTTGCGATACCATCCAACTTCATTAAAGTCATCAATGTGGGGATGGCTGGGAAATTATATGGGGTTCACCGGTTATTACAATCCGTTTACGGCAGAAGCCCAGGTCAACACATTAGTGCCAAAATTTTTGCAGCCATTTACCAGCTGCCATGAAGTGGCGCACCAGCTTGGTTATGCAAAAGAGATGGAAGCAAATTTTGTAGGATACCTTGCGGCGGCAGTTTCGGCCGACACACTTTTACATTATTCTGTTTACCTCGATCTGTTCATGTACAGCAACAGGAATCTTTTTAAAACAGATTCTTCTGCTGCAAGGGGATTTGGCAAGCAATTACTACCCGAAGTTTTAGAAGATCTGAAAGAATGGCAGGCATTCAGCAAAAAACACAGGAACCCTGTTGAACCTGTTTTCAGGTGGATATACGGCGTGTACTTAGAACGTAACCAGCAGCCCGAAGGTGTGTTGAGCTATGATGAGGTGACGGGATTTTTAATTGCGTATCATAAAAAGTTTGGAAAGATATGATTGGTTAATGGTTGATAGTTGATGGTTCATGGCAGGGTCTGTGTTTTTATGATCTCTAACTATTAACCATTAACTATCAACTAAAAGTTGTTCTTCCACATCATACTCTCAACTGGCTTATTGTGCTGTCCACTGTACTTGGCATTTTTCTTTTCATTGTACTTTACTTCGATCTCGCCATCTACCGGGAAGTAGATCAATTGCCCGATAGGCATTCCTTTGTAAACCCTCACCGGTTGTTTAACAGAGATCTCCAGTGTCCAGTTGCCGCAAAAACCCACATCACCCTTGCCGGCCGTGGCATGTATGTCTATACCGAGGCGACCCGTACTGGACTTGCCTTCCAGGAATGGTACATGGGCATGCGTTTCAGTATATTCTTCTGTAACCCCAAGGTAAAATTCATGGGGATGCAAAACGATGCCCTCTTCGGGTATCTCGAAGTGCTCAATGGTATTGTGCTTTTTTGCATCCAGTTCCTTATTTGTGTACCGGGCAAGGTCTTTGCCCAAATGCACGTCATAGCTGTTGCTTCCCAAACATTCCCTGTCGTAGGGTACAATTTTGATGGTTCCTTTTCCTATTTCTTCTAAGATCCTGGTGTCGCTTAAGATCATGTTTAATTTTTTTCCTTTAATCCGTTAATTGGTTAACCCGTTTATTCGTTAATTTGTAGCCTGCAATCTAAAATCTAAAACGCTTTTAATGCCTTT
This sequence comes from Ferruginibacter sp., assembly GCA_035318685.1. Classification (GTDB taxonomy): domain Bacteria; phylum Bacteroidota; class Bacteroidia; order Chitinophagales; family Chitinophagaceae; genus Ferruginibacter. The sequence goes on along the minus strand of DATHEH010000066.1, from coordinate 313 downwards.
GGTTTATCAACAAAATATTAACGCCGTAACAAAAGTAGCCGTTTGGCATGTTACGGAAACAGAAGATTTTTTTTTAGCACAGGTCCCTTTGCAAAGAGAGATCAGGCACTGGCACAAAAGATTGCAGCACCTTGCCGGCCGTTTGTTATTAAAAGAGATGTATCCTGATTTCCCGGTGGAACTGGTACTTATAGCTGATACAAAAAAACCCTACCTCGAAAATGAACCTTTCCATTTTTCCATTTCGCATTGTGGTGACTATGCTGCAGTGATCGTAAGTAAGATATTCCGGGCAGGGGTAGATGTGGAACAG
>DATHEH010000065.1:0-4247 GCA_035318685.1 Ferruginibacter sp. | reverse complement strand
AACACAGCAGGCTGGTGAACAATTGCCCAAACAGAAATTAGGGCGACAATTGTTTTCTGCGCTTGCGTCATTTTGCGGACTGGCTTTGGTGATGCTGCAATTATCGCAGCACGTATTTACGGAAACAGGCAACCAGCCGATAGAGCCCAATGTTAGCAATATCGGGAATCAAATGCTGGGTATAAATGATAATGGGTATGCATTGCCCTTTGAACTCGTGAGTATGTTATTACTGGCAGCATTGATCGGCTGTATCGTTATTGCATTAAAAACAAAACCCGAAACGAATATCGAACAAGGAACAAGGAATAATGAATTATGATTGAACCCGGACTATACCATTTACTGTTTATTAGTGCAGCACTGTTCTTTATCGGCGTGTATGGTTTCTTTACCCGGAGGAACCTGGTAACCATGCTGATGAGCGTGGAGCTGATACTGAACAGTGTGAACCTGAATTTTATTGCTTTTAATAAATACCTCTGGCCCGACAGGCTGGACGGGCTTTTCTTTACCATATTCATAATCGCCATTGCCGCGGCAGAAGCAGCCGTGGCCATCGCGATCATAATTAATTTATACAGGAGCCATAGATCGATTGATGTGGAGAATGCGGAAGAACTGAAGTATTAAACCTCACCCCAACCCCTCTCCTTGAGGAGAGGGAACTGGAAGAACAAGGCGGAGAGGTGCGGAGAATCAGTTGTAATTTTTAATTTGGAACAATGAGTCAAAAGTTGAGAAATATTTTTTTATTAAACGAAATCAAAGCCCCTCTCTTTAAGGTGAGGGTTGGGGTGAGGTAAATGCCAAACGCAACATACATAACGCTCATTCCCTTACTGCCACTGGCAGGATTTTTAATGCTTGGATTATTCGGAAGAAAATATTTCCAGAATACATCGGGCATTATCGGAACGGCATTATTACTCATCTCAACAGTACTGGCATTATATACGGCTTACGGGTATTTTTTTGAGTATGGAAAGGTTGATGGTGTTTATCAAAAACTTGTTCCGCTTAAATATACCTGGCTGGACTTCTCAGCAGGGGTGTCCATTGATATGGGTATCATCATCGATCCCATCTCTGTAATGATGCTGGTGGTGGTGACCTTTGTTTCCCTGATGGTGCACATTTACAGTCTTGGCTATATGAAGGGTGAAGAAAGGTTCCCGACCTATTATGCTTTTCTTGGATTATTTACTTTCTCCATGCTTGGACTGGTCGTCTCTTCAAATATTTTCCAGATCTATATTTTTTGGGAACTGGTAGGGGTTTCTTCTTTCTTGCTGATAGGCTATTATTATGACAGACCCAGTGCCGTTGCTGCCTGTAAAAAAGCATTTATCGTAACACGTTTTGCCGATGTTGGATTTTTGATAGGCATACTGATCTTATCATTCTACTCCGGCACACTGGATTTTAATACGCTTATTGAAAGGCTCACAGCACCGGAATCCAATGAACTAAAAAATGCAGTTGCCGCATCATTCCTCGGTGTCTCCGCATTAACATGGGGACTGGTTTTAGTGTTCATCGGCGGAGCGGGTAAGAGCGCCATGTTCCCGCTACATATCTGGCTACCCGATGCGATGGAAGGCCCAACACCCGTTTCGGCATTGATACATGCTGCAACGATGGTGGTGGCAGGGGTATTCCTTGTTGCAAGATTGTTTCCTGTGTTTGCCATTTCCGCACCCGGTGCGTTGAGCCTGGTTGGTTATGTAGGCGCCATCTCGGCATTGATCGCGGCGGTGATCGCATGCACACAAACCGATATCAAAAGGGTACTGGCTTATTCAACCATGTCGCAGATCGGGTATATGATGTTTGCCTTGGGCGTTTCAAAGTATGGGGGCGAAGAAGCATTGGGATATACAGCATCTATGTTCCATTTATTTACACACGCAATGTTCAAAGCATTGTTATTCCTTGGTGCCGGTGCCGTCATTCATTTTATACACAGCAATGAAATGAAAGACATGGGTGGGTTAAGAAAATATTTACCCATCACGCACATTACTTTCTTAATTGCATGTCTTGCTATTGCCGGTGTACCACCGTTTGCAGGGTTCTTTAGCAAAGAAGAGATATTATTGGCAGCATACCAGCACAATCAAACCATTTACTGGATAGCATTGATCACATCGGGGCTTACTGCTTTTTATATGTTTCGCTTGTACTTCTGTATTTTCTGGAACCAAGCCCCCTCTCCTTTGGAGAGGGCGGGGGGTGAGGTCCATGGGGAGCATAAAGGCGAAGGTGGATTCGCAATGATGATGCCATTGGTGTTACTTGCTGTTGGTGCTGCTGTAGCTGGGTTTATTCCTTTCGGCCACTTTGTTAGTTCTGATGGAACAAGACTGGAAACTGAATTTCACCTGCAGTTCTCCATTGCTCCCGTAGCATTGGGGCTTGCAGGAATTCTTATAGCCATGTGGATGTATAAAAAGGAAAATAACAGACCCGGTAAAGTGGCTGCTTCCCTGGGAGGGTTATATAAAGCAGCATATCATAAATTTTATATTGATGAGATATACCTGTTCGTCACCAAAAAAATAATTTTCAATCTGATCGGAAGGCCGGCTGCATGGTTTGATAAGAACGTAGTGGATGGGTTGATGAATGCGACGGGTAATGGCACACAAAAGATATCGGAAAAAATAAAAAGATTTCAATCGGGTAAGGTGCAGCAATACGCCATTTACTTTTTGGTAAGTGTTATCGGGCTGGCTTTGCTCTTTATTTATGTATGGAAATAAAAATAAAATAATGAACAAGGAACAAGGAATATCGAACATTGAAGTACAGACTTCAGATCATCATTCAATATTCCTTGTTCCTTGTTCGATATTCGTATGAATCTATCGTTATTGATATTATTGCCATTACTGACTGCCATTGCTATCCTGCTCATGCGGAATGCAACGCAGGTGAAATGGGTATCGCTGGCCGGCGCCACTGCACAGTTCATACTGGCCATTGCTTTGCTGTTCACTTTTCGGAATCAACGGGCGTCAGGCAATCCGTCGCAAATGTTATTTGAGTTGCAATATAACTGGTTCCCTTCCTGGGGCATTAGTTTTCATTTGGGGGTTGATGGCATTTCTGTGGCGATGATATTGCTAACGGCATTTGTTGTTATTGCCGGCGTACTGGTCTCATGGAATGTAACAAAAATGACAAAGGAATTTTATTTCCTGCTCATTCTCTTAAGTCTTGGAGCGTATGGATTTTTTATATCACTCGATCTTTTTATTTTATTCTTCTTCCTGGAGATCGCCGTTATTCCAAAATATTTACTCATCGGTATCTGGGGCAGCGGTAAAAAAGAATACAGCGCCAATAAACTGGCATTGATGCTGATGGGTGGATCTGCGCTCGTATTGGTTGGAATGCTGGGTATTTATTTTACGGGGACCGAACGCAGTTTTGACCTGCTGAAATTATCTCAACTTAATATACCGCTGGAAACCCAAATGATCTGTTTTCCCTTATTGTTTGTTGGCTTTGGTGTATTTACTGCACTTTTTCCTTTTCATACCTGGGTGCCGGATGGACATTCGTCTGCACCAACAGCAGGATCGATGTTCCTTGCAGGCATATCCATGAAGCTCGGCGGTTACGGTTGTTTGCGTGTGGCAACTTATATCATGCCTGATGGAGCGAAAGAATATGCAACGATCATCATTGTGCTTTCTGTTATTGCAATTTTATATGGCGCCTTCGCTACCATGATGCAGAAGGACCTTAAATACATCAATGCTTATTCTTCCGTTAGCCATTGCGGCTTTGTTTTACTGGGCATTGGCATGTTGACCAGGACTTCCATGACGGGTGCAGTAATGCAAATGGTATCACATGGTTTGATGACCGCCCTTTTCTTCGCCGTTATCGGCATGATCTACGAACGCACACATACCAGGAAGGTGAGTGAGATGGGAGGACTGTTGAAACGGATGCCATTCATCGGCTCGGTATTATTTATTGTGGGTTTGTGTTCGCTTGGTTTGCCAGGGCTAAGTGGATTTGTTGCAGAGATGACCGTGTTCATGGGATCATGGCAGCACCCGGATACATTCAGGAGAGTAGCCACAATACTGGCTTGTCTTTCAATTGTAGTAACCGCTGTTTATATTTTAAGAGCCATTACACGAACGGCAATGGGCCCTTTGAAAGAAAGTTTTCAAAATCTATCTGATGCAACATGGAATGAAAAACTGGCTGCCATAATATTGATAGCC
>DATHEH010000064.1:0-6983 GCA_035318685.1 Ferruginibacter sp. | reverse complement strand
CAAAGGGACGTTTAACAGGCTGGCTTGGCTATACCCTTAGCTGGACGTGGCGCAAATTTGCCGGGTTGAATTTTGCTGAAAAATATCCTGCGAAGTATGATCGCAGGAATGACATGAGTATCGTGGCCATCTATGAACTGAGCAGGAAATGGAGACTATCAGGCGCATTTGTTTTTGGTACCGGCAATGCGGTTACTTTGCCGCAGCGTTTTTATATAGTAGGGGGTGTGTTAACGCAGGAGTATAGCCGCATCAATGAATACCGTTTACCTCCTTATCACCGCCTTGATCTTTCGGCAATACTTACGCCAAAGAAAAATGAGCGCCGCAAATGGAAGACAGAATGGGTATTCAGTGTTTACAATATGTACAGCCGCAAGAATCCTTATTTCATTTATTTCGATCAAACGGGCAGCCCCTTTAACGGTACCCTCGAGGTTCAGGCCAAGCAGGTCTCTTTATTTCCCATCATCCCGGCCATCACCTGGAATGTACGCTTCTAAAAAAGAAAAAACGGCACTTTTTCATTGCAGGAGACTTTGTGGAGAAACCGCTCCGTCCGGAGCGGGAAGATTTTCTTAAGACCTAATTTCAAGCTTATATCCTTTGCCGCGTATAACAACAATTTTGATATTCGGATCAAATTCCAGTTTTTTTCTAAGTTTTGATATGAACACATCGAGACTGCGGCCTACTATAACACCTTCATCTTCTCATATCTCTTTTTGCAGCCGGCTTCGCTCTATAGCCTCGTTAGGAGACAACGCGAAAATGCGTAATACACGGGTTTCAGTTCTGGTCAGGTCTATGGTCTTTCCATTTATCATGAGCTTACGGGTCTCCGCATCGAACGACATCGACCCCAAAGTGAACATACCAATATGCTGACTGTCGGGTAACTCAGGTAATGCTTTCCGCGGCTTAGCAGATCTCCAAAAAATAAATCCAACGAATGCTAAAAATAACAGGCGCCCAAAAAATATTCATTCTTTGCTGTGGTTATACCCGTTGGTTTAAATTTAATGTTGATCATGTAACATGCAATGGGTTGCGTTCTTCCTATACAGGCAACAATATCATCTTTCTTATTTTTTGATATAGCATATCCATAGGCTACACTGGCATTGGCACAGTTAACTACGTTAACAACATAATCACGTGCAAGAGGGTCTTTGGCTAACAAACGCTGGGTAATATTCACCAGAAAGTCGGGATGAAAAGTAAAAGCATTCTCAAAACTGACCTGGTATTCATTTTCGGCGATCTTTTTTACCGGAAGTACCCGTGATGTACTGTCGCCAGATTGTAATAGTATTTCATGTCCGATCCGGCGGAGTAAAACTTCCCTCCTGGCAATTTCAAAGTCGTCATTGCCCGCCATACTGAAAGCCACGCAGATCAAAGAGATACACATGAGTAGTAACAATCCGTACAGGTATTTACGTTTCCCGGAGAGGTGATTTCGGCTTTCCGACATACTAATTACAATTTATTTACAAAGGTTACATTTTTATTTACAATCCAAATCCCTCAAGTCGAAAAATATCAAAGTATTTTTGTTGCACCAACTTTAAAAGGATATGAAAAGATCTATGTTGATTTAATTAAACCTACACAAATATGAAAAAAGTTATTTATGCGCTGATCTTACTGCTGGTTGTGGTAAGCGGACTAGTATTTGCTAATCGCGAAATCAAAAATGAAACTTCTAAAAAATCAACCCCAAAACCACTCTCCGCTGATCAAAGGAAAGCCGAATTGAAAAGATGGGAGGCTACCCCTAATGGTATATTGTACAAAAAATGGGAAGCGTCTCCCGCAGGTAAAAAAGTGTATTCCGCTGAAGCTAAAATAAGGAAGTACATTGAAGATTCTACCAATATGGAGGGAGTTATAACCTCTCTTTCTCTTCCGCCAGGCTCAAGATTAGGCTTCGGTGTGATGGCCAGGATTAATGGTGACGATTATATTCTTAGTTTTGGGCCGGAAAAGTCTAATGAATTTCAGCAATTGCATAGCCTGAAAGTTAACGACAAAATAATTATAAGAAGCCATAGCGTATCGCACGCCCCCAAGTATTCATATCCAATAGTATCGGGCGACTATGTAGAACGAGATAGTAAAATAATTTATAAACGTGCGCTTCGCAAAGGGGGGTGCTGAGTAAATAAATTATGAAATACATTCACGTATATGCTCTGTTCTTGATGCTTGTTTGTCACACCTCCTGTGGACAAAAGCAAACAAACCCACTTAAAGATAATATCAAGTCCAGTAGAGGACCTTACTCCGAGTCTCAACTTAAAGAGGCGGCCACCTCCAAGGTGCCTATGAGTATGGTTCGGAATGTAAAGCAAGATAGAAACGGAAACATTTTGATTGCTTCTTACTTAGGCGTGTTTCGATACGATGGAACATCTTTTACCAACATAACAAGTAGAATACCTTCGCCCAGTTTCTGGGATGTTCTGGAAGACCGGAAAGGAAATCTTTGGTTCGGTTCCAAGGATTCAGGTGTTTATCTCCTGCCTTCAGGGCAAACAACCTTTCAACATTTTACAACTAAACAGGGGCTTGCCAGTAATATGGCGCTTCATATTTATGAAGACAGAGCCGGTAATATTTGGTTCGGAGCAAGCCGTTACGATGGGAAATCTTTTCGAAATTTTACCACAAGAGATGGATTTCCCAGTAACAGTATTCGTTTACTCCTTGAAGACAAAACCGGCAAGCTTTGGTTTGGTGCACAAGGAGAAAGTATGTTCGTTTATGATGGAAAAGCATTTACCGTTCTAAAAAACAAAGACGGTAAAACCTTTACGAACGTTTGGGGAATTACTGAAGATAGAAAAGGGAATTTTTGGTTCGGTGCCACGATAATAGAAGATAAAAGAGGCGATACGTCGTTCGTTTCACAGGGTCTTTGGCGCTATGACGGCAGTACCTATACTAAGGTATCGCAGAAGGGTGCTTATGCTATAATCGAAGATAAAAATGGAAACATCTGGACCACCGGTGCAGATGAACCTCCTCGTATTGGGCAGGTCTGGTCGCTTTCCCGTTATGATCAAAAGTCCTTGTACGATAAAACGCCCACTGTAACCGAAATTAAGTCAGGAGGGCCAGCTTTTTTGGGGATACTGGAAGCTAACGATGGAAGTATTTGGTTTGGATCTATGAACGGAGTGTATCGTTATGATGGAAAGACCATAACGGACTTTAAAAGTGCAGCCGGTCGGCAATAAGGTGTATTGTTGATTTTACAATCATTTGTCAATAATAATTAAGTGAACAAAATAAAAAAATAAGAAAGATGAAAAAAAGTATAATGATATTGATGATGGTGACAACAGGATTTTTTTGCTCCGGGCAAAGCAGTACAGATTCTGTTTATGTAGGAACTGTGGATTCGGTAAAAGCTAAAGTTGTTATCGGGCCCGAAACTAAAGGCTTAACCAAAGCCGGACTTGCTAAAGCAATCGAGACCGGAACGATTTATAATTCTACATCGCCTTATCATAACGTTTTGCATGATTTTACTTATTTGGTGGCCACGCGGGATTTTTGTAATAAAACTTTATTGCAAATGCGTACCAATGGTGATGTGAATAAGAAGCTTTCTAAGAAATTGGAAATCGAATTGTCAAAGGCTAAGGCAGAATTAGCTTCAGCAAAATTTAATGGTTTAAAAATTGAGTCGGACTACTATGAACTATTTTTGAAACAGATCAATGATCGATTTAGGGATTAATGGTAGTAACTTTTTTTTAATTTTTATTTGGTTCGGCGCCCTGCCCGTTGTGTAAAAAAAAGCATCCACCATGGGTGAATGCTCCTCTGTATCTTAGATAAATTTTAGCGTACAAATGTCTGGTAGGTCTCTACTTTTTTACCCGGGTATAAAGGGTCGTTGGTAGACGTGCTCATCACGGTAAACAAGACCTTGGTAAGGGTCAGCATTTTCCACCTGTAAATCCCCGAGGTTACATTCGAGATAAGTGAATCCGATCCTTTGAACTGGTAAGCGCCCACATTCAAAGAATTGTTGAACTTATACTCAAATTCGTTTGCCCCTGCAAATCTTACAAAATTCACGGGATTGGGATGTTGGGGAATGATGGTATCCTTAAGGAAGGTACTGCCACTGTATATTTTAAGCTGGATCCTGTTAATGTTCCAGGTACCTATAACCTGCTGCTCTTTAGGAGTGTCAATACCGCCATTATCAATTTTTTTGCAGGAATTAGTAGTAATACTTAGTAAAAAAAGACCGGCTATGGCCGCTACAGGGGTAAAAATGGTTTTCATTTTCAATCAGATATTGGTTACCCCTCCATAACGCAATATTTATGCTTTTATTGCTTGATTTTAGGCTTATGTACGAACCGGATAACCCCGCTTTTCTGCAGGTCGGAAGAAATACGTACCTCGTAGCGGCTGGTTCCGTCTGTAACAACCATTAAGGCGGTGTTCGGAGGAATAGAACCCAGGTTTTCGGCGTACATTATTAACTCATTCATATCCCTGGTCTCATCCACATTCAGCTTTAAAGTGATGGCCTTGTCACTTAACCGTTTATTGGCTATCAGTAATTTGCCATTGAAGAATAAAGAGATGCTGTCGCCGTCAATATCACCATTATCGTAGAGGTCCACATTAAAGGTCTCATTTTCGATCGCTATCGTTTTTATCAGGTTGCTGTTCCTTTTTTCGAAACCGGCGTCGTTATTTTTTGGATCGGTCTTTACAGGATGTGAATTTTCAACATCATTATCGCCGGTATTGTTTTTGGCGATATCGGGTGTTTTAAATTTTACAGCAGGATTATTCTGGGGCTTATTTTTTGCAACCGGCGGAGGCGTTACCTTTTTGGGTTTTATTTTTACAATTGGGTTAACAGGTTTTGGCTTATTTAACCGTGCCGTAGAACTATTATAAACCGGCGCATTTTTTTTAAGTATCCTCCTCGACAGTACGGTGGTGCCATAACCACAATCGCCATTCTGGTTAGGAACAGGTACCCATGTGCCTTCCAGGGTTTGATCGTTTTCCTGTTTAAAATAAGTTAACCGGTGTATCTGGAAGCAATTGCGGATATTGACCGGCACATTTGTTTTTGTTCTTTCGGTTTCTATCACTTCAACATACCTGCCTGCTTTATTTAAAGTGCCTTTTAGTTTGCAGATGGTATAATATCTTTTGCCGCCTTCAGAAAAATACGTGTAAGAATAACCCGTTACATTTTTGCCTTTGACTTCTATTTCCAGTACATATTCGCAACGGTCTCCTCCCCAACCCACAAATGCTGTACTGTTATCTGTAAAATGGCCCTTCCATTGACCTGTAAAATTTTGCGCAGGTAATTGTATGGTAAAAAAGATCCCGAATAGTAACTGTACAATTTTTTTCATATTCGCTGGAACTGTGTTAAGCTGTATGGAACAGTTTTTTAAGTACTGACAAAGATATTTTAGATAAATTTTTCCTTAGCTAATACTTCGTTAAATTTGCAGCCTGCCCATTTACAGGGGCTGATAAAGATATGATAAAGATAACATTACCGGATGGTGCAGTAAGGGAATACGAAAAAGGAACTTCTGCTTTTGATGTTGCCAGGTCCATCAGTGAAGGATTGGCAAGAAAAGTATTGGCGGCAAGCATTAACGGGGAGGTATGGGATGCAACGAGGCCGATCAATGAAGACGCTTCCCTCAAATTACTGACCTGGGATGACAGCGATGGCAAATCAACTTTCTGGCATTCATCAGCACATCTAATGGCAGAAGCCGTTGAGGCTGGTTTCCCGGGTGTTAAATTCTGGGTAGGCCCTGCAATAGAGAAAGGTTTTTATTATGATATTGATATGGGGGATAAAAAGATCTCCGAAGAAGATCTTGCGCAACTGGAAAAGAAGATGAATGAACTGGCCAAGCAGAACAACAATTATGTGCGCAAAGGCATGTCTAAGGCGGAGGCGATAAAATATTTCACCGAAAAAGGCGATGAATATAAACTCGACCTGTTACAGAATCTTGAGGACGGCAACATCACTTTTTATACGCAAGGGAACTTTACAGACCTCTGTAGGGGACCGCATATCCCTTCAACAGGTGCCATCAAAGCAATAAAATTATTGAGCATCGCGGGTGCTTACTGGAAAGGAGATGAAAAGAACAAACAGCTCACCCGTATCTATGGCGTTAGCTTCCCTAACCAAAAGGAACTGGATGAGTACATGCTGATGCTGGAAGAGGCAAAGAAAAGGGACCACCGAAAACTTGGAAAAGAATTGAGCATTTTTACTTTTGATGATGAGGTGGGCCAGGGACTCGCTTTGTGGATGCCCAACGGAACGGTCATCATTGAAGAACTGGAGAACCTGGCAAAGCAAACAGAGAAGGCGGCAGGATATAAAAGGGTGGTTACCCCCCACATAGCAAAGGAGAGCATTTACCTCACCAGCGGGCATTTGCCTTATTATGCAGATAGCATGTTTCCGCCAATGGAAATGGATGGCACCAAGTATTACCTGAAAGCGATGAATTGCCCGCATCATCATAAAATATTTGATGCAGAACCAAAGAGTTATAAAGATTTGCCTTACCGCATTGCAGAATATGGTACCTGTTACCGTTATGAGCAGAGTGGAGAATTGTTTGGTTTAATGAGGGTACGGTGCCTTCACATGAATGATGCGCATATCTATTGCAGCAAAGAACAATTTGCAGATGAGTTCAGGGCTGTAAATGATATGTATATCAAATATTTTAAAATATTCGGGGTAGATAAATATGTGATGAGGCTTAGTTTGCATGATCCTGCAAAGCTTGGACAAAAATATGTGAACGAACCTGAATTGTGGATTGAAACAGAAGCAATGGTAAGACAGGTTTTAATTGAGTCAAATATTCCATATGTTGAAGTACAGGATGAAGCGGCATTCTATGGACCGAAGATCGATGTACAGATATGGAGCGCCATTG
>DATHEH010000063.1:0-4377 GCA_035318685.1 Ferruginibacter sp. | reverse complement strand
GATCGCACTCATATCCAAGAACCGTCCGGAATGGTTAATGCTTGACATGGCTTGCCAGCAGATCGGTGCCGCACTGTGCCCCATCTATCCCACCACCAACGTAAATGAGCTTGAATTCATATTCAATGATGCCACTGTCAAGTATGCTTTCCTAAGCGGGCAGGACATCCTGGATAAAGTAAATAATATCCGTGACCGCGTACCCACGCTGGTAAGCGTTTATAGTTTTGATGAACTGCCCGGGGTAGATCATTGGAAAAAACTTTTGTCAGATCCTTCTGTAGCAGAACTTGAAAAATTAGAAGAAATAAAACGCAGTATATTACCCGGCCACTGCGCTACCATAATTTATACATCCGGCACCACGGGCACACCAAAGGGTGTAATGCTCAGCCACCATAACATTGTTACCAATGTAGCCAACTCCAAAACAAGTTTTCCTTTTGAAGACAGTACAGTTGGAAGGGCACTGAGCTTTTTGCCGCTTAACCATATTTTTGAAAGAATGGTGAGTTATATCTATATCAGCAGCGGCTATTCTATTTATTATGCCGAAAGCCTGGACACCATTGCTGCAAATTTAAAAGAGGTAAAACCAACGCTGTTTGCCACTGTGCCCAGGCTGCTGGAAAAGACCTATGAAAAGATCATGGAAAAGGGTGCTGCGCTCACCGGCATTAAAAGAAAATTATTCGACTGGTCTGTAAACCTTGCCAACGAGTATGAAATAGAAGGAAAAAGTCCATGGTACAGCATGCAGCTTGCGCTGGCCAATAAATTAATTTTCAGTAAATGGCGTGAGGCACTGGGAAATAATATAGGCCTGATCGTAACCGGCGGCGCTGCCTGCCAGGTAAGGCTGATCCGTATCTTCACTGCTGCAGGCATTCCTGTCTATGAAGGATATGGACCTACGGAGAACAGCCCGGTAATAAGTGTTAACTGCCGCTACAAAGGAGGTACCAAATTTGGCACTGTTGGCCCGGTACTCCAGGGGCAGGAAGTAAAACTGGAAGCAGATGGCGAGATATGTGTAAAGGGCCCCAGCGTAATGCTGGGCTATTATAAACGCCCGGACCTTACTGCAGAAACGATCATTGACGGATGGCTGCATACCGGGGATATTGGCGTTTTTGAAGACGGGAAATTTTTAAAGATCACCGATCGGAAGAAAGAACTTTTTAAGACCAGCGGGGGTAAATATGTTGCGCCCCAGCCCATCGAAAATAAACTGAAAGAATCACCATTTGTAGAACAGATGATGATCGTGGGTGCCGAACAAAAATTCGTAGGCGCATTGATCGTTCCTTCGGTTCCTAATTTAAAAGAATGGATGCAGCACAAAGGCATAACCTTTACTACCATTGAAGATGCCATACATAACCCCAAAGTACTGGACCTCTATAAAGAACTGATCGACTCCTTTAACAAGTTCTTTAACCACGTAGAGCAGATAAAAAAGTTTGAGCTGCTGCCAAACGAATGGACCATTGACAGTGGTGAACTTACACCCACGCTTAAATTAAAGCGGAAAGTGATCATGGAAAAGTATAAAGCTGCTTTCGACAGGATATACAACTAAAAGAGAACCGGAAAAGTTCAACCTGGTTTTACCCAGCCGAATTTTTCCGGTTTTAATTTTTAACATGCGGGCCTGTTGGAAATTTCACAGGAACAAGGACAGAACAGGATCAGGCAAGTAGATTTTTCATTAAGCTATAAGTTCGGTATCAATACAATTCATGGTTGATCATAGTATTAATCTCTTATTTAATTGTTTAGTGTTGTAAGATAAAAATCCTTGAACTACTCAATTAATTTATGGTTTCAGAAGTAACGGCAAGATATACATTTGTGGAAAATAAAAAGTAGTAGAAAAACTACAAGTTCTCAGATCAGTTTATTTTCGATCGCATATTTTGTAAGGTCTGAGTTTGACTTTAAATTCATCTTTGTCATAACCCTTGCCCGGTAAGTACTAACCGTGGTAACGCTCAATGAAAGCATATCGGCGATGTCGGAAACCGACTTGCCATTAGCTAAAAGCTTCATTACATCAAACTCACGGTCACTGAGGTTTTCATGGGGATGTTTATCTCCGGAAGAAAATGTGTTTGCCAGTTTTTCTGCAATGGCATGGGAAATGTATTTTTTTCCCAACAATACCTTTTGTACGGCTTTAACCAATTCATCGGGGGCAGTATCCTTACTGAGATAACCGGAAGCGCCGGATTTCAAAGCCCTCAAAGCATATTGTTCTTCGGGATGAATACTCAGGATAAGCACAGGCAGGTCGGGGAAACTGAGTTTTATCTGCTGCAAGGCATCCAGCCCGCTGCGGCCCGGCATGGAAAGATCACTGACCACCACATCCCACTTCTCTGCCATCACTTTCTTTATCAGTTCTTCTGCATCAGGTACTTCCCCGATCACTGCGTTTGGAAATTCTTCCAGTAATATCTGACGGAGCCCTTTCCGAACCACCGTATGATCATCTGCTATTAAGATACGTAACATATGGATAAGTGTTTAAGCCATGCTTTTTGCGAGGTCAAAAGGAATAGAGATTATTATTTCTGATCCTTCACCCGGTTTTGTTTTTATTTCATATGCACCTCCCATCAACAAGGTACGTTCTTTTATACCCAGTAACCCCAGTGTTTTCTTTTTGTTTATGGTATCTATATTGAATCCTGCACCGTTATCCGCAATGCTGAAGAACAGCCTGTCGTTGTCGGTATGCAATGAAACCGTTACAAGGTTAGCATTCGCATGCCGGGCAATATTGGTAAGCAGTTCCTGGTATATCCTGAATAATGCCGTAGCAACTCCAGGTTGTACATTTATATCCCCTGCATCATTCATAAATTTAACTCTTGTTCCTGATCTTTTTTCAAATTCATCACTTTGCCATTCCAATGCGGCCAAAAGACCAAGGTCATCAAGGATACTGGGGCGAAGGTCTGTTGCAATTTTTCTAACCGAAGCTATGGTAGCATTGATAAGTTGTATGCTCTCGTCCATTTTCTTATTTATTTCTTCATCCTCACTTTTTATCTTCCGGGTAAGCCAGTGCATATCCATTTTCAAGCCCGTCAGTTGCTGCCCCAGTTCGTCGTGTATCTCGCGGGCGATATTGGTTCTTTCATCTTCCCGTATGCTTTGAAGGTTGGATGCCAATTGCCTTATATCTTCATAAGATTTCTGTAAGAGCTCCTTGGCCTTATATTTTTCGGTTACATCATGCGACAGACCCAGCCATACCCGCTGCCCTTCATACAGGATCTCGTGGCTGTAAATTTCTACGTTTATAATGGTTCCATCCTTTTTTTTATGTCGCCATGCCCTGATATTATTGATACCCGACTCCATTTTGTCTACTTCTTTTACAAAATGCTCCACGTCCTCTGCCGGCCGCATATCCTTTGCGTTCAATTTCAGGAATTCTTCCCTGCTGTAGCCGTAATGTTTGATCGCAGATTCATTTACATCAATGATGTCCAGGCCTGGTATGGTCGTCATCCACATGGGTAAAGGGTTATTGTAAAATAACAGGCGGTACTTTTGTTCTGAAAGCTGTATTTTTTCTTCTGCCTTTTTCCGCTCGGTTATATCACGCACGATCGATTGATACCTGCCGTCTAAAAGTGTTTTTGCGCTTATCTCCACTTCTATCATTGACCCATCCTTTTTTATCAGCCTCCTTTCATTGATCATTGTTTCAGCTTTTTTGAGCTTATCAAATTTAACAGGATTGCCTATTATATCTGCCGGCGGTATCAGCTCCGTGAACTTCATTTTTAACAGATCTTCTTTGGTATAACCCAGCATCCGGCAGCCCGCGCTGTTCACATCAATGAAATAGGCATTTTCATCTGCGATGAATATTCCGTCGGAAGCCTGTTCAATAATAGTACGGTATTTTTCTTCGCTTTGTTTTATTATCCTGGCAGCTTGTTCTCTTTCCGAAAAATCAAGTCCAACACCCATCAAACATGTTTCGCCTTCATATACTATAGCCTGGCCATTAAAATAATAAGGTATCTTTTGCTTGTTCTTTAAAAGAAAATCTGCTACTACTTCATCTTCGCCGGCCACAAATACATTTCCAATTTTTGCAATCAGTAAGGCATGATCGGTTTTATCAAAAAAGTCCAGGGGGTGCATGTGGCTGATCTCCTCCCCGGAGTAACCGCTTACCGTTTCCAGGTTCTTATTCCACCGCAGGTATTTTCCTTGTTTAGTGAACAGGTAAAAAACACCCGGCAGGCTATTGATTATGGAATCTGAAAGTTCCTTTTCTTTAAGTATCTGTTGCTTGATGAGTTCCCTGTCGGTAATATCATTCATTGCACCCATTATCCTCACGGGGTTTTT
>DATHEH010000062.1:0-3760 GCA_035318685.1 Ferruginibacter sp. | reverse complement strand
TTTCAATTTTTGCAGGATATTGCCTGTTATTCTGTCGCGGATGATAACAGTACTGTCGATACTGCCACTTACAACCAGGGTACCATCGGGACTGAACTTTACAGCCCATACTCCTGCATTATGGTCCCTAAAGGTCTCTGACGGCGTGACAATGCCGGTATCGATCTTTAGGGGTTGAGAAACAAAATCGAAAATGAATAAGGCCAGTAAGAGAACGAGCGGAATAAAAATAAATAAAAATATTTTGCCTGATCTTTTAAGTTTAGTTTTCATGAGTTGTTAGTTTAACGGAATAATTAATTTTTGAGTTTGTTGATCTTTTGTTTTAGAGCTTCATTTTCTTTATTCAATGACAGGGCTTTTTCGAAACTGGCCAGGGCCCTGGGTTTATCGGATGCCAGTAAATAGGTATCGCCCAATATCTCATAAGTGACAGCTGATGAAGGATAATTCCTGACATTCATCTCCAGTAAACCTATGGCATCATTTATTTTCGCCGAGTCTCTCCGCAACATTCTGCTTACCTGGTTTATTTCGAATTGGGGCGGAATGACCTTATAATTGTATTTTGCCGATAACATTTCATATTGATCATATAACATTTTAGCCGTCATAGTCTTACGAAATGAAGAACTATTATAGGGAAGGAACCAGTTTGGGTAGATGTGTTTTAACCCGTCATAAAATCCTTTGATAGGTTCAGAGATATGTGTTTCACCGGGATAGTAAATGTATTTATAGTTCAATCCCTTTATATTTTTTTGTTTCAGCACAGAATCCAGTCTTAGCTGGTTTTGATGAAAGGCACCACCTTCATTGGCATCACTAAAAAATAAAAATCCTTTTATGTGTTCATTATTTTTGGCGGTTTCAAACTGCTTTAGCAGTGTTTCCGTATCCCACTGGAGGGATGGGCTGAGTGCAATGTATGAATTGAATAAGCCCGGATGGTTTATCATTGCATGAATGGCCATTAAGCCTCCCAGGGAATGACCGTATAATATCTTGTAGGGTGCACATGGAAAATTCTGTTCTACATAGGGCATCAGTTCATCCCTCATAAATTGAAATAATTTTTCACCGCCGCCGCTGTTCTTTCCAAATGCGTTAGCGGTTGTATCGGGTTTTCCATCGGGCCCGATGATAGAACGGGTGGGCGTGAGATCTCTTGTGCGATCGGTATTCTCTATTCCTACTATTATCATAGAGGGAATGATCTTATAGGATTCCGACAGGTATTGAACCTGCCCGGCAACCATACTCATCATGACCTCAGCATCAAGTACGTACAACACAGGGTAATGGGTACTGTCGTTTGGTTTGACCGGCGAATAAATATTTATCCTGCGGTCTTCCCCAAGAATCTTTGAGTGTATTTTCTTTGTTACAAACAACGATGTTGCCGCGGGATCATTTGTCTGGCAAAATACCGATGCATGTACGATCATTAACAATAAGGTTAAAAAGAAGTAAGTAAAAATCTTCTTCATTGGGTTACTGTGTGACTGTTTCATAGTTTTATTTTTTAAATGTTGGGCAATAAGATTCCGGATCCTTTGCGGATTATTTTTTTTTGTCATATCATTTTGATGATTATTCTTTGCGGTATTCGAGAATATCCCCGGGCTGACAGTCGAGTACCTTGCAAATGGCTTCAAGGCTTTCAAGCCTTATTGCTTTCAGTTTTCCTGTTTTAAGTATTGATAAATTTACTGTGGTAAGACCGATACGCTCTGCCAATTCATTCGAACGCATTTTTCGCTTGGCCAGCATAACGTCAAGGTTTATAATGATCGGCATAGTTAAAATGTTAGGTCCTGTTCTTCCTGCAATACCAGGCCTTGTTGAAAAATTATGGCCATGAAATAATTAAACACCCCGATCATCATGTGCAGGAAGGCAATGATCAAAGCGTCTCTGAAGTCGAGTCTGAATGCAACCAGGCATATTATATATATAACAGGCGCAAAAAAATTAAAAAGATAAAAGTGTTTTAAGCGCTTTACACTTATTGGGACGAAAATCTTTTTTTGCATGAAGGCTTTGAATACTGCGCTCAATAGCCATAGAAAGATCCCATACAGCATCATGGTTGACATACTGGTGATCATGTAAGACGCCGTATCATCACCGACCAGGAATGGTATCCCGGAAAAAGGGAAAAAAACGGTAAAATAACCACCACTGACTTCAATAGGCAATCCTTGCATATTTGTCTGGGAAGAAAGACCCAAAATAAGAAAGGCATATATAGTAGTAGCCAGGCAAAGTAAAGCCACCATTCTGCTTAAATAGTATAAAATTGTGGCCAGTCCGCGAATTCGTTTCATTTATTTGATATTTACGACAAAAGTAAAATAATTATCGTAATTCGTTAATTAATTAATGTTAAAGTTTTCCACATTTTACAATATGGGTAAGTGAGGAGCGCCGGAAAAGGATTGTAAGACCAATCACTTCAATGACAGATAAGGTTTCTGCATTCTCATGGCCTACATTAATTTTATATAATGCCATGCTGGCAGCAAATGAATGGTTGGTACTGGTTTTGATAACTTTGCAAAAAAACAAACTATGCAAAAAGGAAATATACGTGTACAGACCGAAAACATCTTTCCCATAATTAAGAAATTCCTATACAGTGAACATGACATTTTTATACGTGAGCTGGTAAGTAATGCCGTGGATGCCACGCAAAAACTGAAAACCCTTTCTTCATTGGGAGAGGCGAAGGGAGAGTTGGGTGAACTGAAGATCGAAATAAAGGTTGATAAGGAGAAAAAGACCCTGACCATTTCTGACAATGGTATTGGCATGACCGCTGAAGAGATCGATAAATATCTGAACCAGGTAGCATTCAGCGGGGCTGAAGAATTTTTAGAAAAATACAAAGGACAGAATGAAGCAAATATCATCGGTCACTTCGGTCTTGGCTTTTACAGTTCTTTTATGGTAAGTGATAAGGTGGAAGTATTTTCAAAAAGCCATAAGGAAGACAGCAAAGCGGTCCGTTGGGAATGTGACGGCAGCCCTGAATTCATGCTTGAAGAAACGGAAAAAGAAAAAAGAGGAACGGACATTGTTTTGCATTTGAATGAGGAAAGCAAAGAATTTTTAGAAGCATCAAGGGTGGAGACCGTGCTGGAAAAATTCTGCCGCTTTTTACCAGTGCCGATATTTTTCGAGGAGAAGCAAATTAACAACCCAACACCCGCATGGACAAAAAAACCATCTGAATTAACGACCAAGGATTACCAGGATTTTTATAAAGAGCTATATCCATACGGAGAGCAGCCTTTGTTCTGGATACACCTTAATGTTGATTATCCTTTCAACCTTACCGGTATCTTATATTTCCCTAAAATAAAACAGAGCTACGAGATACAAAAAGACAAGATACAGCTATACAGTAACCAGGTATTTGTAACAGATGAAGTAAAAGATATTGTACCTGAATTCTTAATGCTGATGCATGGCGTGATCGATAGTCCTGATATACCCCTCAACGTAAGTCGCAGTTATTTACAGGGCGATCCCAATGTGCGCAAGATAAATGCGCACATCACAAAAAAAGTTGCCGATAAACTGGAAGAGATATTCAAGACTGACAGGAAGCAGTTTGAAGAGAAATGGGAAAGCCTGGGATTGTTTGTTAAGTATGGTATGATGACCGATGATAAGTTTTTGGAAAAAGCCAATAAGTTCCACATTTTACAGGATGCCGGCGACAATGCTTTTTATACTATTGAGGAATACAGGC
>DATHEH010000061.1:0-3248 GCA_035318685.1 Ferruginibacter sp. | reverse complement strand
CGTCATAAACCCTGACACTATTGTAAGGCACTGCGGCGTTTTCGTAAACAACTACAACAGACCACGCTGCATAATTACCCGCAGATGATGATCCTGTTGCCGCAGTAACATCTGCAACGGTATAGGTGCCTGCCCCATTAGCACTTATAAAAGAAGTCACATCAATATAGGTTTGGTATGCAGAATCATTACCCGTAATAACACTTTTATCTATTTGCGACACGGGAGCAACTATTGTTGAGTATGCACCTGAAGTTCCTTTGCGGATCTTGACGGTCCTTAAACTGATATTATTATTTATGCCTGTTCCGCCATCGATCCTTCCGCCCCAGTACAGGCGGGCAAACTTAATTGCATTGGAACCCGAAGGCAAAATAAGATCAGCAGATGAAGAATTAAAAGTTGTATTATAAATATTGCCGTCCAGTTTCATATCATAATAGAAGTCGTTAGCACCCGTACTCCTGTTATACAATGCTACAGCTACCTGGTTATTGCCATTTGAAAAAACTGATGAAGGCAGCTCTACTGCAAAATCACCCTCATCATAATTCCTGCTGGCAGTGGGGTTGGTTCCGTAAAGTGCCAGGCCTGCCGGCATGTTCATCCTGGCAACTTCATTACCATTTACATACACGATAGCGCCATCATCGTATTTTACGGTTAAAGTAATGGTTGCATACTGCGATGGGTTGCTGATGTTAATATCCCTTCTCAGGTAATAGGTTGACCTGTTGTTCTGAGTAGGTGCATTTACGCCGGTTTCATTATACCCGAATGCGTTGCTGTTATTGGCGGTATTTAACCAGTTAGATGCATCATTATATGCATCCTGTGTCCAGTTGAGGAGAGAAAGATTCAACGGGGCAAGGATATAATTATTCAGCGAATAATATCTCCACATACCACCGTAGTTCAACAAGGAAGTAACACTGGCGCCTCCATCAACATCCACGAATTGGATATTTGTGCTGTTGTTCGAGTAAGCGCTGGTCCTGCTGTTGGTATAATTACCGGTACCGCTGGTATCGAAATCATTCATTGCAGTAGTGTTTACTGTTCCGCTGCTACCGCTGCCGCTGGAATAGATCGCAGTAATGGTATTGCCGAATACTGTGTGCCCGCCATGTAAATTATCGGAGAAAATGGGCCCGCCATAAGGCCGGATCACCTGGGCTGTTGCCGGGTGAATTGATGCGAGAATGGCCATTAGTGCCATAATGCATACAGGTACGATCGCTCGTAATGAGTCAAACTTTTTCATTGTCTTGTGGTTTAAGGTTATAATACGCCGGTAAGCATATGGCTTTTAGAGGACAATGTGTGACGCGTTACGACCACAAAACAACCTTTCAGGAGATATTGATAATACCGTAATTGGGGGATGGGAGAATTTCTAAAGATACGTGGACGAAGTAAGCATTATTAAGAGGTAGGACAAAAGTAGAATTTGTTTTTTAAGCGTACAAGCTTTTCATCAACTTTTTTTTATATTCTTTCGTTTGCTGCTGTGTTCTAAGGGCTTATGCCAAAAAATAATACCATAGTGTTTGACTATGGTATTACTATTTTGAGTGAAATATGAATTTAGTTGCTCTTGGCCGTAGCGTTTTGACTGATCATATTGTTCATCACCTTTACGGTCTCATCAATATAAATATCATTACTTATTCTTTTGAGCCACTGGGTATTTTTGTCTATTTTTTCCTTTGCGGCATTAATAGTTACTGTATCAACAGCTATGTTCTTTACATTCATTTCCTTGTTAAGCTTATACAGTTCATCAAGTTGCTTATATGTCGCCTTAAGCTGTTTTTGCTCTTCCCTGTACTTATTTATATTCAGGGAATATTCTTTGTCGCTGTATTTTTCCAGCCATTGAATTTGTGTCCTTATACTATTGAAGGTCGGGCTGTTGGCGATCTGGTTGTGCACGGTACTGATCAATGCATCATTACTCACCGTACTTGTCCAGGGTTTGTATTCGGCCTTTGATATCTCATCCCATGGTAAGGAAGCAGTATTATCCTTTTCACGGAATTTTAAATGCTCATATTTATCAGGTATGATAATATCCGGCACAACACCTTTTAACTGGGTTGCCCCGCCATTTACGCGATAATATTTCTGAAGGGTCAGTTTAACATATCCAAGATCCTCAGAAGTTTTATTAGAGAACACCGGGTTATCACTTTCAGGGTTTAAAGGGATCGTACGCTGAACGGTACCTTTACCATAGGTA
Organism: Ferruginibacter sp.; assembly: GCA_035318685.1. Taxonomy (GTDB): domain Bacteria; phylum Bacteroidota; class Bacteroidia; order Chitinophagales; family Chitinophagaceae; genus Ferruginibacter. Next base: position 1,006 of record DATHEH010000061.1, on the reverse strand, counting down.
GAACTGCTGCCGATTATTATTCCCCTTTTATAATCCTGTATGGCAGCGGCAAATATTTCAGAAGCGCTGGCGCTGAATTCATCAACCATTACAGTTAACGGGCCGCTGTAATGAACACTTTTATCTTTGTCTTTCCACTGGTAAGGCTTATCCTCGCGTCCTTTGACAACGCAGATAGGTCCGTCCTCGATGAATAAACCAGCCATCTTTACTACTTCGGGTAAGGATCCACCACCATTACCACGCAGGTCGATGATGATACCTTCTACATTCTCAGCTTTTAATTTTTGTATCTCTTTAGCTACATCTTCAGAGCATTTTGCGCCATTGGGATCTTCAAAATCAATATAGAACTCCGGCAAAAAGATATAACCCACTTTGTGATCCCCGTTTATAATAGCGCTTTTTGCGAAGGTATCATCAAGTTTTATTTCATCTCTTATTAAAGATATTACCTTCACGGACCCGTCCATTCTTTTAACGGTAAGTCTTACTTCCGATCCTTTTTGTGCGCCCCGGATAAGCTTTACAGCATCTGTAGTAGAATAACCGGTAACATCAACCGGCTCTGCATTTCCCTGGCCGATCTTTATTATTTCATCTTCAGCTTTCAGTTCGCCGCTTTTCCAGGCCGGGCCACCTGAGATCAGCACCGCGATCTTTATTTTTCCATCATCTTCTTTTAACTGGGCTCCAATACCAAAGAAGCTGCCCCTCATGCCTTCATCAAATGAACGCTTTTCAATCGGTGGGAAATAAGTGGTATGAGGATCCATTGTACCGGTAATAGAATTTACAAATGTGCTGAAATTCTCATCCGCGGTTTCATGTGTTTTCTTGGTAGAGAAATATCTTTCTATCTGTTTTCTCACCAGGTCCCTTGCTTCTCTTTCAAGGGTAGAATCCGCCTTATATTTAAAATCAGCTTTTTCTTTATTCTTTTCCCTGTCATCCTGCATATCTGCATACTTCGTCAATGTCAGGTATTTTAAACGTTTTCTCCAGA
>DATHEH010000060.1:0-6197 GCA_035318685.1 Ferruginibacter sp. | reverse complement strand
CAGGCTTCTTCATTCAACAGTAACAGGAAAGATTTTATCAGCTTCAATACATCCCCTGTTGCCTTTGTTAAAGAAACCAGGTGGGAAGCCGGAGATATATTGATACAAAAAGACCTTGCAAGAACTTTAAAGCGCATTCGTGATAAGGGCCAAAAAGGATTTTATGAAGGGGAAACTGCAAAGCTTATCGTTGCCGAAATGCAGAAAGGCAAAGACCTTCCCGGCGGGCAGGCGGGAATGATCTCACTGGATGACCTGAAGAATTACCAGGCAAAAGAAAGAGCGGCACTCGATTTTATTTACAAAGGTTACCAGGTCATTTCAATGCCTTTACCCAGCAGCGGGGGAATAATAGTTGAGCAGATGATGAAGATGATCGCAAAGAGAAATATCGCTGCGATGAAATTTCAAACAGCGGCATCTGTGCATTTAATGACAGAAGTAGAACGAAGGGCTTTTGCAGACAGGGCTGAATTTTTAGGTGATCCCGATTTTGTAAAGGTGCCGGTAAAAAAAATGGTTAGTCCCGGGTACCTTGAAGAAAGGATGAAAGACTATGATCCTGGTAAAGCAGGCAACAGCAAAATAACCAAAGCCGGGAATATTGCAGAAAGCGAAGAAACAACGCACTTAAGTGTGCTTGATGCATATGGAAATGCCGTATCTGTTACCACAACTTTAAATGGAGGCTATGGAAGCCGCACGGTGGTATCAGGGGCAGGTTTTCTTTTGAACAATGAAATGGATGACTTCAGTGTAAAGCCCGGTGTACCCAATATGTATGGCGCATTGGGTAATGAAAAGAATGCCATTGAACCCGGCAAAAGAATGCTGAGCAGCATGACACCCACGATCGTATTAAAGAACGGCTCGCCCTACCTGGTAGTTGGTACACCGGGCGGAACAACCATACCCACAAGCGTTTTTCAAACACTCGTCAATATCCTTGAGTTTAATATGAGTGCGGATGACGCCGTTAATAAACCAAAATTCCATCACCAGTGGCTGCCGGATGAGTTATATCTTGAAAGAGATTTTCCTGAAAGCGTAAAAAAACAACTGGAAGACATGGGGCATAAAATAAATGTGCGGGGAGCAATCGGAAGAACAGAAGTGATACAAATTAAGAACGGTAAGATCATTGCAGTTGCTGATAAAAGAGGGGATGATGATGCAAGAGGATATTAAGGAAGTTATAAGCAGGAAGTATATAAAGTATAAAAAGTAAATAGCGCTATGGATTTAGGAAACGAATTTTTGCAAAGCGCTGTTAAGCGGCTTGCTTATTACAAAGAACTTGGAGATAAGACTTTTGGCCAATTAAATGACAAGGACTTCCATTTTCAACCCAACGAAGAAAGCAACAGCATCGCCGTCATCGTGCAGCATATGGCGGGTAATATGCTCAGCCGCTGGACGGATTTTTTAACCTCCGACGGGGAAAAAGACTGGCGTAACCGTGATACCGAATTTGAAGAACAGCACCTGGCAAAAGAACAGGTCATCGCTTTTTGGGAAAAAGGATGGGATTGCTGCCTGGGCACACTCGCTTCCTTAACCGCGGATGATCTTTTAAGAACGATTCATATCAGGAGCGAGGGCCTGCCGGTAGTTGATGCCATCAACAGGCAACTGGCACATTACCCTTACCATGTTGGCCAGATCATCTATATAGCCAAAATGGTAAAAGACCATGACTGGCAAAACCTCTCTATTCCAAAAGGAAATTCTGCCCGGTTCAACAGCCAAATGAAAACGAAGTACTGATAGGGACATTCGCCAGCGTATTTCCGGATATTTAAACCTTTTCACTTATAAAATAAATCTAAAGTTTGGTACTGAATTTGCCTTTAAGGGGCGATTAGCTATTTTTACATATAATAATTAACCCTGCGCAAATTCCTTAACATATCAAAATGGGCACTTATTGCACTGGTATTCTGGTTTGTGCTTGCTATTTTATTCATTTACATTTTCGGCAACTACTCTACCTGGCTTTTTGCACTGTTACTGGTAGGATGGGTTGGCGCTTTCATTTATGTATTCAGGGAAAGAAAGCATAAGATATGGTTCTTTCTTTCTGCATTTTTCCTGATGTTTTTTTCCTGGGGTATTTTACACATCAAGCCTGTACAAAACTGGCTTGTTTCAGGTGTTACTGCCCGGCTCTCAAAAAATCTTAAGACCAAAGTTTCTATCGGTCATGTGGACCTGAGTTTTTTTAATAAAATGTCGCTAAAGGGTATATTGATCGAAGACCAGAAAAAAGATACGCTTTTATATGCAGGGGCTGCCGACGTAAATATTACTGACTGGTTCTTCTTTAAAGATAATGCCACACTCAAATATATTGGCCTCACCGATGCTGTAGTAAACCTCAACCGCACTGATTCTGTCTGGAACTACCAGTTCCTGATCGATTATTTCAGTGTGCCAAAAAAAGATACCAGCTCAAAAAACAGCAATATCGAATTTGACTTTAAAGTGATGCAATTTGAAAATGTACTTTTCAATAAATCGGATAAATGGGTTGGGCAGGATATGAAGATTGCCATACAGAAACTTGACCTGAATGCAGACACCATTAATTTTTCCAGGAAACATATTTACATTTCTGAATTGAAGCTGGATGCTCCTCTGTTCTCACAAACAACCTACACGGGCAACAAACCCAAAGTTGAGAATACCAATTTAAGGGACATCATGCCAAAGATACCGGTGCTTTCTGCACTGCAATGGAACACGGGTGGCTGGATGGTAAGCATAAAGAATATTGAACTTAACAATGCAAGTTTCTATAACGAAAGACAGACCGGGCGTTCCCGTTATACCGACCAGTTTGACGGGCAGCACCTTGCATTTACAGGCATTACGGGAAACCTGAAAAACGTAATGTTCATTAATGATACACTTACAACTGACCTGAAATTAAAAGCAAAAGAACAAAGTGGCCTTGAAGTGAAGAACCTGCAGGCGAAGGTAAAATTCACGCCGGACCAGATGGAATTTAAAAACCTTTTACTGGAAACAAATAAAAGCAGGGTAGGCAATTATTTCGTGATGCGCTACAAAAATTTCAATGATGACCTGAGTAGTTTTCTGCATAACGTAACACTGGAAGGCAATTTTGAGAACGCCGAGGTGCACAGTGATGATATTGCATTTTTTGCGCCGAAGTTAAAAACCTGGAACCGGGTCTTTTATTTCCAGGGGAATACCAAAGGTACCGTGGATAATCTTTTTGGAAAGAAGATGATCATCAAGAGCGGCAATACAACGATCGACGGTGACATTACCTTAAAAGGATTGCCGGACATAAATACCACGTTCATCGATTTTAAAGCGAATGACCTGCAAACTAATTATAACGACCTGGTAACGCTGGTACCTTCATTGCGACATATCCGACAACCGCAGTTAAGGCAACTGGGCAATATCCGTTTTAAAGGAAATTATACAGGCTTCATCAGGGACTTTGTTGCCTTTGGTAATATCAGCACGGGCCTCGGTAATTTAAACGCTGATATAAATATGAAACTCCCCGAGAACGGCGCCGCCACTTATTCCGGTAAGATCTCTTCTGCAGGTTTTAACCTGGGCAGGTTCTTTTCCAACAACCAGCTTGGTAATATTGCCCTGGACGGAACGGTTAAAGGCAGCGGGTTCAGCATCAAAAACCTCCATGCTGATTTTGACGGTAAGATCCATCACATTGAATATGCCGGCTACCCTTATAAGAATATCACGGTAAAAGGCAGTTTCATAAAAAATATCTTCAAAGGCCACCTTGATATGGATGATCCCAACCTGAAGATCGAAAACCTGAATGGTTCTGTAAGTTTACTGGGAGATACCAGTAAGTTCAATTTTGATGCGGTTGTACACAAAGCAGACCTGCAGAAACTAAAATTAACGAAGGACCAGTTTACTTTAGCCGGGCTCTTCAACCTCAACTTTGTTGGCAATAATATCGATAATTTTTTGGGTACGGCAAAAGTGTACAACGCTACACTGACACACGATACTACAAGAATGTCTTTTGATTCATTAACATTAAGGTCGCTCATCGCGGGAACGGATAAAGTGCTGACCGTTGAATCAAACGAGGTGGAAGGAACACTCACCGGGAAATTTAAGATAATGGAATTACCCGATGCCTTTAAGGTTTTCCTTAACCGCTACTACCCTGCTTACATTAAAAAACCGGCGCGTGAGATCAGCGACCAGGATTTTTCTTTTCTTATTAAAACAAGACAGGTTGATGAATATGTGCAGATGATTGATAAAAAATTAAGGGGATTCAATAATTCTGTTTTTTCCGGCAACCTTAAACTGGCAAAAAATGAATTGAATGTAAATGCACAGGTTCCCGAATTCAGTTACGATGGTAAAAGATTTGCCGATGTTAACCTGGTTGCAAAGGGAAACCTCGACAGCCTGAATACGACCATTGCGGTGAGTGATGTAGCCATAACAGACAGCCTTCATTTTCCGAACAGTACGCTGGTTGTCTCTTCCAGAAATGACATTTCAAATATACAGTTAACAACCAGCGCCAGTAAGACCCTGAGTGATGCACAGTTGAATGCAAGGATACAAACACTTGCAGATGGGGTAAAGATCCACTTCTTCCCTTCTTCCTTTATTCTTAATGATAAAAAATGGGACCTGGCAAAAGACGGCGAGGTCACCCTGCGCCAGTCATACATTGAAGCCAATGATGTAAAATTCACCCAGGGCGACCAGGAGATCGTTATCTCCACAGCACTTGATGAACTCACCGATCATACCAACCTGGTGGCTAAACTGAAAAAAGTAAACATCAATGATTTTACGCCGCTCTTCTTAAAACAACCAAGGCTGGAAGGTGTGCTCACCGGCACACTTATTTTAAAGGATCCGTTTGGCAAAAAGATCATCGAGTATGATGCTTCAGCAGAAGACTTCGTACTCGACAATAAGCATATCGGTAAAGTGAACCTTAAGGGTGAAGTGAATACAACTACCGGCATAATAAAACTGAAGGCTGACGCGGACGGGCAGTTATATAAGTTCAACATAGATGGCATCTATAATTATAAAGATTCTACCGACAACCAGATGGACATTGCTTTCCTGGCCGAAAGGTTTGACATCAGCCTGCTTGATAATTACCTCGGAAGTATATTCAGCAATATGCAGGGTAATGCGAACAGTACTTTAAAACTTAGCGGTGGCAAGGACCATAAGTATGTTACAGGAAGTGTTACGATAACAGAAGGGTCATTAAAAGTAAAATACACGCAGGTAAAATATAATTTTACCAATGAGACCATTATTTTCAACCCTGATGAGATAGACCTGGGCACACTGCAAATGAGGGATACCCTGGATAATACCGGTACGGCCAGTGGCAAGATGCAGCATAAATTTTTCCAGGAATTCTCTTTTGATAACCTGCGCTTTGAGACCGGCAAGATGCTGGTATTGAATACCACGCAAAAGGACAACAGCCAGTTCTACGGCAAGGTAATAGGCATGGCGACAATGACGCTCAATGGTCCGGTGACAGATATGCGCATGAATATTACCGGCCAGCCCTCCCTGTTGGATACCAGCCATATTTTTATTCCCAGCAGTAACAGCCAGGAAATTGGCAAGATCGATTACATAGATTTTGTACAGTATGGTACCAAGATGGAAGATGAATTAAAAGGAAGGCAGGAGTCAAACATGCTGGTGAATATGAACATAACGGCCAACCCTGCCTGTAAGATAGATGTGATACTGGACGAAAGCACCGGTGATATCATAAAAGGAAAGGGCAACGGCCAGCTGAACATTCGTGTTGGCACCAGGGAACCATTGACGATAAGGGGCAACTACAATATTACAGAAGGTGAATACACTTTTAATTTTCAAAGCTGGCTCAGGAAATATTTTATCATAAAAAATGGTTCCATCAACTGGAACGGTGATCCTTACCTCGCACAAATAAATATTGATGCAGAATACCTCGCCAAAAAAGTGGACATGAGTAATTTAAGCACAACGATCAAACAAAAAGAAGATATTACGATCATCGCCCATATCAGGGGAATACTCAATAAACCTGTTATCAGCTTCGACTTCAGGCTACCAGCCAGCAGTGCGCTGAGTAACGATTATTTTGCTTTGCAGAATCTCGAGAATATTAAAAACAACGAGAATGAGACATA
>DATHEH010000059.1:0-3887 GCA_035318685.1 Ferruginibacter sp. | reverse complement strand
GGCCACTAAGCAGGCTTGTTACAATTGGGTTATGAGTGAATCAGTTAGCTTTTTAGTTTATAGAGTATTTGTAGTGGCCTGACAACTAATACATTTTCCCAACCAGCCCGTGGTACGCGGTGTTTGCATGATGCAGATGGTGAAGGAAGTGCTGGAACATATCACCGGTAAAAAAACAAATCTGGTAAAAGCAGGCGAAATGAAAAATTCTTAGCCCTCATCAACCCGATTGAAAATAACCTCATTCATGCTTCCATAAAATACGCTGCCGATGAGAATGGGGCTATAAATATTACCGCATCTCTTTTTAAAGATGAGCTGGTGCATTTTAAGTTTAAAGGGCTTTTTGAATGCATCGTTGAATAGCCGTCATTGTGATTGATTATTGAGTGACGAAGCTTACGTTTTTTCTGTCACCCCTTCGGGGTTTGTTTTCGCTTGTATCCTTTTTATAATTATTGCACCCACTTCGGGGTTGATTGTCCTGTGTTTATCTTTTATGATCAGTGGGCCTTTTCCGGGTCTTTTTCTATAACTATAAATCCATAAGCTGTTCAAAACAGCGGCAATACCATTCTTTGTTTTTGATACCATAAATACATTCATTTAAGGTTAAGGACCTTTTAATTTACAGGAAGGCAGCACTAATTGCTATTTTTTATTGATTATTTTTCTCATGCTGATATGCTTTTTTTCTCAAAAAAATACACCAATAGCGAATTTCAAAACTCCTGCGTCTGCGTTGTAAACCCAAAGGGTTGTAAATATCATAGCAAATTGGTAAGATTGCAGACCAGAACCCCGAAGGGGTGATATAGAAAGAAAATTCTGTAAATCATGCCGGGCACATTTTCACAAATTTATATACAGATAGTTTTTGCGGTTAAGAGCAGAGCTAATCTCATTGATCCCGTTTGGAAAACCGACTTGCATAAATACATATCCGGAATAATTAAAGGTAAAGGACAAAAGCCAATCATTGTGAACGGTATGCCGGATCATATACACATCTTTGTTGGATTAAGGCCTGCTATGCTAATATCCGACCTGGTAAGGGATATAAAAAATAATGCATCAAATTTTGTTAATGAGCATGGTTTCGTAAAAGGAAGATTCAGATGGCAGGAAGGCTATGGTGCATTTTCGTATTCACATTCACATATTGAGAATGTATATAATTATATCCTTAACCAGGAAAGGCACCATCAAAAGAAAACGTTTAAAGAGGAATACTTTGATCTTCTAAAAAAATTTGAGGTTGAATTTGATGAAAAGTATTTGTTTGAGTGGTACGAATAGTGTTGAATTGTATTCTGTCACCCCTTCGGGATTAGGGTTTTGTTGTATGTTTTCTTATAATCGTAGTACCCCTTCGGGGTTATTAAATTGCTGCAGCTTATTTTTCTGGTGAATCCATAATAGTTGTTTCACGCTTCTCAGCTTTCCCAGGTATCAGCCAATTGATAAGATCAAGTGCAGGTCCTGTCATGAATGTTGTAACCAGTGCCATCAATACCATCATGGCAAATATTTCAGGTGAGAGAATGCCGAGGTCATAGCCAATATTTAAAACGATAAGTTGCATGAGACCACGGGTGTTCATCAATACGCCGATGGATAAGCTGTCCTTCCAGCTTTGTCCTACCATTCTTGCCGCAAGGGCGCTTCCCCCGAATTTTCCTGCAACGGCTACCAATAATATCCATCCAAAGGTTACCCACAAATGATATTCATTTAATAAACCGATCTGGGTTTTTAATCCCGTTATCACAAAGAAGAGTGGGAGCAATAATATGATACTGATGTCTTCGATCTTATCAATAACAATTTTCCGGAAGTCTAAGCTCGTTGGCATGATCACGCCGGCCATGAATGCACCAAACAATGCATGAATACCAATAATGGTTGTCAGGTAAGATGATACGATGAGCATAGTAAAGAGCAACGCAATGATGGGTGTTCTTTTACTTTCTTTGCTGTCGTAAACTTTGCTTAATCGTTCTAAAAACGGCCGAACCAGTTTTAGCATGGCGAATACATAAACAATGGCAAGGCCGATGGTATATATCGCACTTATTGATGAGCCGGATTTTACCAGTGCTATTACCGCCGCGAGTATGCACCATGCGGTAAGATCGTCGGCGGCGGCGCAGGTGAGTGCAAGGGCTCCGAGAGGTGATCGTGTTAATCCTTTTTCCTGTAATATCCTGGCGAGCACAGGAAAGGCAGTAATGCTCATGGCAATACCCATGAATAAGGCAAAAGAAACAAATGAGATGCCCGGTGGCGCATATTCATTGTAGATAAAATAAGCAAGACCCATACCAAGTGTATAAGGTATTATGATGCTGGCATGACTGATGATGACCGCCCCGTGAGCCTGTCTGCCGATGGCTTTAAGATCCAGTTCCATGCCAATGATGAACATAAAAAGTATGAGGCCGATCTGGCTGAGGAATTGTAATGTACCCAGGGACGCCACAGGAAATAAGAAACCGGTCAGTTCCGGGAAGAACGCACCGGCGATAGAAGGACCTAAAATTATTCCTGCAACAATTTCACCGACAACTGCCGGCTGACCGATCTTTTTAAACAGGAAACCAAACAACCTTGCGCATGCAATGATAACGATGATCTGCATCAGCAACATGGCAATGGGTTCTGCAAGGTGGTGACTGAAGGAATCAGTGAATACCCTGAAGCTGTTGGTGTTTGCTGCTGCTTTTTCTGCCTCCAGTTGTTTTATGGTAAGCGCAGGAGTTTGCAGGCTATCGCCCTGTTGAACGATCCAGTAAATCACAGTACCCAGTCCGGCAACAATGATGATATAAAAAAGAGTGCTCCACTTTTTCTTCATAGCAGTAGTTATAAAAGCAGAATAAAGTTATTTGAATTTTACGAAACTGTTGTCTTCTAATTGAACCACATAGAAGCATAGAAAACATAAGCGATGATATTTGTATGATTTCCTGATGTGAACTTTGTTACTATGTGGTTCACGCTGGCTTTGTAACCAGGATGAAGCTATGCTGAAGACCTTTATAATTGTTATAGATAAGGATATTTTTATACCGGGTGCCGGAATTCCTTTTTTGCATATGTTGTGGAACATGCTGTGTTTGCAACACCTGGCAGGCAAGCCAGAGGCTCATTGCAGAGGCGGTGGGGTATTCGCCGGTCATGTGCTTGAAGCGGGCTATGGTAACAGCATCGCCAACTAATTCTTCACAGGCTGTATAGTATGGTAATGTGCGGCTGTCACCATTTTCGCCGGAGAGCAGAAGGTCAATAGCATTATTGCCGGTTATATTTTTTTCTAAAAATAATTTTAATTGTTGCCTGAACGCAACCAGGTCCTTACTGTGTAAGGTGCCGATGGCCTGTACCTTTGCAATTGCAGGCCCTTTATCTTTACCCACCAGGAACATGGCAGCGCCTTCGCCGGCAATACTGCCCGGGCCATCTTTTTCGTAGAGCTGTTTATTGGAGATATCGGCATCCTTATACCAACCCGCTAAATTTTCAATATTGTAATTAAAGCTTGATATCTCATCAACACCACCTAATAAAAAAATATTGCCTGGGTTTTCATTAAGCTGCGTTGCCGCATCAATGGCTGCATTTTCAAATGAAAGACCCAGATGAGCGTGTGTGATATTGTATCCTTTATTGTGGGTCATTAACCCAAGCTGGGCAGCAATAACATTGCTGGTACTTTGTACAAAGCTCCCGGGGGCAAGCATGTCTTCTTCATATTGCACCATCTGGTTTAGGAATTTTATGCAATCTTCCATTCCCCCGTTTGCGGTGCCGATGATGATGCCGTTCAGAGGGGCCGGGTTTTTAATTAATGGCAATGCTGCGCCAACACCCATTCTTATGGCCTT
>DATHEH010000058.1:0-6437 GCA_035318685.1 Ferruginibacter sp. | reverse complement strand
CACGTTAGGTGTTACTGAGCAGATCATCTTCCCTGAGATCGATATCGATAAAGTAAATAAGATCACCGGGCTGGATATCACATTTGTAACAACAGCCGGCACCAATGAAGAAGCATTTGAATTGCTGAAAGAATTGGGTATGCCTTTTAAAAACATAAAGAAATAATTATAAAAGATTATGGCAAAAAAATCAATTGAAGCCAGGCAGGTAAAACGCGAAAGAATGGTTGCAAAGTATGCCGAGAAAAGAGCAGCTTTGAAAGCAGCCGGCGACTACGCAGCTTTGGATCTTATTCCAAAGAATGCATCACCGGTACGTTTAAAGAACCGTTGCCAGTTAACCGGCCGCCCAAGAGGTTATATGAGACATTTTGGTTTGTCGAGGAACATGTTCCGTGATATGGCCCTGCAGGGTAAGATCCCGGGCATAACAAAGGCAAGCTGGTAAAACATTTGTCTTTTGCGACCAACCAGGAAGGGATATCGCATTGTAAAAAAAATTACTTAATCAATTAACTAAAATAACAATGGTTACTGATCCGATAGCAGATTATTTAACAAGAATCCGTAACGCACAGATGGCGAACCACCGTATCGTTGAGATACCGGCGAGCAACCTGAAAAAGCGTATCACCGAGATCTTATACGATAAGGGCTACATCTTAAAATACAAATTTGAAGATGACAAGAAACAAGGCCTCATCAAGATCGCTTTGAAATATGATGCTTCCACCAAATTACCTGTTATACAGAGTTTGGAAAGGGTAAGCCGCCCGGGGTTGCGTACATATGCAAAACCTGCAGATTTCAAACGTGTGAAAAATGGTTTGGGTGTTGCAATAGTATCTACCTCAAAAGGTGTGATGACCGATAAGGAAGCCAAAGCACAGAATGTAGGTGGAGAAGTTCTCTGCAACATTTACTAAACTTCTAAACCCTGAACTTCTAAACAGTAATGTTAAGAAGGCTGGAAAATAAAATATGATTTGATAATTAAGCCTAAGTCGTGGCTGAACACGGATCAGATTAAAACAAATTAAAAAAAATCGACAATGAGTAGAATAGGTAAGAAGCCCGTAGAAATCCCAAGTGGTGTAACCATTTCTGTTAACGCAGATAATGTTGTTACCGTAAAAGGCCCTAAAGGCGAATTGAAGCAAACAATTGACAGGGATATCAAAATAGAAGTGAAAGAAGGAACGGCTGATATCATCCGCCCGACTGACCAGATCCGTCATCGTGCCATGCATGGTTTGTACCGTTCATTGGTGAGCAATATGGTTAAAGGTGTAACAGAAGGATATAAAAAACAATTGGAACTTGTGGGGGTGGGTTATAAAGCATCTAACCAGGGTAACCTCTTGGATCTTGCTTTGGGATATTCACACAATATCCTCTTTGAAATTCCTAAAGAATTAAAAGTTGTTACCTCACAGGAAAAAGGACAGAACCCGATGATCAGCTTCGAAAGTATCGATAAGCAATTGATCGGGCAGGTTTGTGCAAAGATCAGGAGCCTGCGTAAGCCTGAACCATACAAGGGTAAGGGTGTTAAGTTTGCTGGTGAGGTGTTGAGGAGAAAAGCAGGTAAAGCAGCTGGTAAATAATAATTTTGAAAATTTGATGATTGAAGATGGTGAAAAGTATTCGGGTTAAAAAAATTATCAAATCACCAAATTACCAAATCATCAAATAGTTTTAAATACCCTGGCAGAATCAGGGATAAAATAGAAGAATATGAACAACAAATCAAGCGCAAGAACTAAAATAAAGTACCGCATCCGTAAAAAGATCAGTGGTGCTGCAGCAAAACCAAGGTTGAGTGTTTTCAGAAGCAACAGCGATATCTATGCCCAGCTGATCGATGACAGCAACGGCGTAACATTAGCCGCTGCCTCGTCAAGACAAAAGGATATCCTGGCTCAAAAAGCGCCTAAGATCGAAAAAAGCAAACTGGTTGGTGCAGCTATTGCAACAAAAGCAAAGGAACTGGGTATTACAACAGTTGTATTTGACCGCGGTGGATATATCTATCATGGCCGTGTAAAAGCGGTTGCTGAAGGTGCAAGAGAAGGTGGTTTGGTTTTTTAATTTTAAACTTTCTAATCAAGAAAAAAATAGATGTCAAATTTAATTTTAAATAAAGTAAAAGCCGGCGACCTGGAATTGAAAGATAAAGTGGTTGCCATTAACCGTGTAGTTAAAACAACCAAGGGCGGACGTGCCTTTAGTTTTTCTGCATTAGTTGTTGTAGGTAACGAAGCCGGGGTGGTTGGCCACGGTTTGGGAAAAGCCAAAGAAGTACAGGAGGCTATTACCAAAGGTATTGAAGATGCAAAGAAGAACCTGATCAGGATCCCTTTGATGCATGGCACCATACCCCATGACCAGTTATCAAAAGAAGGCGCTGCCAAAGTATACATCAAGCCGGCCGCACATGGTACCGGTGTAATTGCAGGAGGCAGCATGAGGGCTGTTCTGGAAGCCGCAGGTATTACCGACGTGTTGGCAAAGAACCTGGGTTCTGCCAATCCTACCAATGTGGTAAAAGCAACTTTTAAAGCGCTGGCTACATTACGTGAACCAATTGCAGTGGCAAAAACGCGTGGTATCTCTTTGAAGAAAGTATTTAACGGATAAAAAAGTCATAAGTTATAAGTTGTAAGTTATAAGACTGTTTTATACTTACAACTTATAACTTAAAACTTACAACTTAATAAAATGAAAAAGATAAAAGTAACACAGATCAAAAGTGTGATCGACCGCTCGGAGCGCCAGAAAAGAACAATGGTAGCATTGGGCTTAAAGAAGATGAATGCTTCGGTTGAAGTAGAAGCTACTCCGCAGATACTGGGTATGGTCAATAAAGTGAACCATCTCATTAAAGTGGAGGAACTATAATTTGAAGATTTGAAGATGAGCCGATTTTAAAATGCTGGCTCTTCATCTTCAAATCATCAAATTTTCAAATCATCAAATTAAAAAGCGAGGGGTGATTCCCCGTAAGTACAAAATCAATATAAAATGAAATTACATACACTAAGGCCTGCAAAAGGGGCTACACACAAAGAAAAAAGAATTGGCCGCGGTGAGGCAAGCGGTAAAGGTGGTACTTCTACAAAAGGTAATAAAGGCGGACAAAGCCGCGCCGGGTATAAAAGTAAAAAAGCACACGAAGGTGGCCAGATGCCGATCCAGCGCCGTATTCCAAAGCGTGGATTTAAAAATATCAACCGTGTTGAATACAAGGTATTGAACCTTGGACAGATCGACCAGTTAGCAGAAAAATACAGCATCACAGAATTCAGTCTTCAGAATTTATACATAAACGGGTTGATCAGCCAGTTTGATAATGTAAAGGTTTTGGGCAACGGCGAATTGAAAGGTAAGTTCAGTTTCAAAGTGAATGCTGCAAGTGAAAAAGCAAAGGCTGCCATTGAAGCCGCCGGAGGTTCTATCGAGATAGTAAAATAATTTCACGATATTTGCCCGATCCGCCAGCTGGCGGATCATTTCTAATTTAGCGCAAAACATTTAAATCGTTTTAATTCTGTGAAGAAGTTCGTTCAAACACTAAAGAATATCTGGAGCATAGAAGAACTACGCAATAAGATAACGTTCACTTTGATGTTGATCTTTATCTATCGCCTTGGTTCCTTTATAGTATTACCCGGTATCGATCCAAATAAATTAGTAGCCCTTAATTCAAGTACCCAATCCGGCATGCTCGGCTTGCTGGATACTTTTGTTGGAGGTGCTTTTTCCAAAGCTTCTATTTTTGCTTTGGGTATTATGCCTTATATCTCTGCTTCTATCTTCATGCAATTGATGACCATCCTGGTTCCACAGATGGCAAAAATTCAGAAAGAAGGTGAAAGCGGCAGGAAGAAAATAAACCAGTGGACACGTTACCTTACAGTGATTGTTACCGCATTCCAGGCAGCAGCCTATATCGGCTATTTACAAAGCCCCGGCAACGTGGAAGCTATCATTCCTGCATTCAGCGCTTATTTCTGGACATCAACAGTTATCATTCTTACCGTAGGTACCTTATTTGTAATGTGGCTTGGTGAAAAAATAACTGACAAAGGTTTGGGTAACGGTACATCTATCATCATCATGGTTGGTATCCTTGCCCGTCTGCCGGAATCTTTCGGACAGGAGTGGTCTGCAAGAATCACAGGTGGCGCGGGTGGTATATTGATCATATTGATCGAGATCGTATTGCTTGTTGCTGTTATCATGGGTGTTATCCTGTTGGTACAGGGCACAAGGAAGGTGCCGGTCAACTATGCCAAGCAGATCGTTGGTAACCGCCAGTTTGGTGGAGCAAGAAATTTCCTGCCTTTAAAAGTTAATGCATCGGGTGTAATGCCGATCATCTTTGCACAGGCCATACTATTCCTGCCTACTTTATTTTCATTTGGCGGCACAGCCAGCTGGACAAAATATTTTACCGATCACAAGAACATCGGGTACATGATCGTTTATTCGGTTGCGGTTATTGCATTTACATTCCTTTATACAGCCCTTATCTTTAATCCAAAGCAAATGGCTGATGAACTGAAACGTAATAACGGCTTTATCCCCGGTGTTAAACCAGGTCAGCCTACGGCAGATTATATCGGTACTATCATGGACAGGATAACATTACCTGGCGCTATTTTACTGGCCTTCGTTGGTATTCTCCCGGGTATCATTGAATCACTGTTCAGGATGCAACAGGGTTTTGCAACCTTCTTTGGCGGAACTTCATTGCTGATCATGGTAGCGGTTATCTTAGATACCTTACAGCAGATAGAAACACAATTGCTGATGCGCCAGTATGATGGATTGATGAGCAGCGGAAGGATACAGGGAAGGCAGCAGGTTTCTGCAGGAGGAGTATAAAAGCCCCTCTAAATCTCCCCGGTGGGGAGACTTTAAAAGAGAATAAATTTTTAAGAACCCTGACAGAAAAGTCGGGGTTTGTTTTTCATTTTATTAATAAAACATAAATAGTTCCCCTTTAGGGGATAGGGGTATGATCCATTACAAAAGCAAGGCTGAAATTGAATTGATGAGAGAGAGCAGCCTGCTTGTGGGTGAAGCCCACGCATTGGTGGCCGCTGCAATAAAGCCCGGTGTCACTACTTTACAACTCGATAAGATCGCGGAAGCATTCATAAAGGATAATAAAGCCACCGCATCATTCAAAGGGTATAACGGTTTCCCATTTGCCTGCTGCATCTCTGTTAATGATGCAATAGTGCACGGTTTCCCGAATAAAGATGAACTTAAGGACGGAGATGTTGTTTCAGTAGATATCGGGGTATTCAAAAATGGTTTTCATGGCGACAGCGCTTATACATTTGGCATTGGAGAAATTACAGCAGAGGTTGCGCAGTTATTGCGGGTTACGAAAAGTTCATTGTACAAAGGAATTGAAAAAGCAATACATGGTAATCGCGTTGGTGACCTTGCTTTTGCGATACAGGACTATACAGAAAAGCAACATGGCTATGGCGTGGTACGGGAACTGGTTGGGCATGGACTTGGCAGGCATTTGCACGAAGATCCGCAGGTACCCAATTATGGTAAAAGGGGAACGGGCGCAAAGCTGAAAGAAGGCATGGTGATCGCCATAGAACCCATGATAAATATGGGTACAAAAGATGTTTTTAACGATAAAGATGGATGGACCATTCGGACTGCGGATGGTAAACCGTCTGCACATTTCGAACATGATGTGTGTATTCAAAGAGGTAAAGCAGACATTCTTTCTTCATTCGATAAAGTTGAGGCTGCTGAAAAAGCGAACACGAATCTTTGGTCGGACTATTAAAGCTACAAGCATCAAGCTTCAAGGGGGCAAACCTTCTTTGCAAATATCTTCTGCTTTTGAACCTCATACCTACTTTTATTATCATGCTTCTCCCTTGTAGCTAGTAACTTGCAGCTATTATCAATTCTATGACTAAAAAACGTTTGGTCGTCATCGGCGGCGGCGCTGCAGGTTTTTTTTGTGCAGTGAATGCAGCCAGGATGGATCCGCAACTGGAGGTTATCATACTTGAAAAATCCAGTAAACTATTAAGTAAAGTAAGAATAAGCGGAGGCGGCAGGTGTAATGTTACCCATGCCTGCTTCAGCATTACCGACATGATAAAGAAATACCCGAGGGGATCTGCATTTCTTAAAAAGTCATTTCATCATTTTTTCACCGGGGATACGATCAACTGGTTCTCAGAAAGGGGAGTAGCGTTAAAGACCGAAGCCGATGGCAGGATGTTCCCTGTAACAGATTCTTCTCAAACGATAATTGATTGTTTGATACACGAAGCAAATAAATACGGCGTTGAGATAAGGATGAATAAGGAAGTTACAGGCATATCCATGCGTGGAGATCAATGGTCGCTTCTTATGAAAGAAGGTACTATTATGGAAACAGATCTTAT
>DATHEH010000057.1:0-4542 GCA_035318685.1 Ferruginibacter sp. | reverse complement strand
CATCACCTGTTCTTACATCACCCCAGTTACCCTGCGTTTCTACCAACAAGTCTTTCTGACCCATGTTCACCAATGCGTCGCCGATGGATGCATCGCCATGGGGATGGTATTGCATGCTTTGCCCGATTATATTGGCAACCTTATTGAACCTGCCGTCATCCATTTCCTTCATGGCATGAAGGATCCTTCGCTGCACAGGTTTTAACCCGTCTTCGATGGCAGGTACCGCCCTTTCCAATATCACATAACTGGCATAGTCTAAGAACCATGTCTTATACTGGCCACCAATGCCAGACTCCGTGTGTTCGTACTCTTCTTTATTTTTACTTTTCGCCATTTATCGTAGCCCTATCAGGGCGTAATTTTAATAGAGTTATTATATGAGATTTTGTTAAGCTCCGTAGGAGCGCTATGTTATTTTCTCATCAGCTATAAAATTCAAATAAATATTCTGCTTTAAAGTCAATTTCAAATTTATTTAAAAATTCCACGTATTCGTCTCTAAATGTTTTTATCTTATGATGCATGGGTTGATTTAAAATATAATCTACTACATTAAGAGATTGTGATTTTGAATAGGAAAAAGCTCCAAACCCTGCCTGCCATGAGAAATCTTTCACAAACCCCTTTTCTTTGATAAAAGATGAAGAATTTGCTTTTATATCCCTTACTAGGTCTGAAATAGCAACATCAGGTTTAATACTCACTAAAATATGCGTATGATCCGGCATGCAATAAATGGCATATAGTTTTTGTTTCTTTCCGGCAATGATACCTGAAATATACTTTTGCAATTCTTCACGAAAATCGTCTTTAATAAAATGCTGCCGGCCCTTTACAGCAAATACGATTTGAACATATAATTGTGTATAGGTGTTTGGCTTTTTTTTTAACATATCGCTCCTATGGAGCTTTAACTTTTGCTGTTTTATTTTTCTACGGATATGACGCTCCCCTGGAGCTATCCTGTTGATGTTTGCCTATACTCCCCAAATGCGTGAACTTAAACCCTTCCTCGTATTTTAATCCATAGCCAAAGAACCTGTCCATGGAGGAATGCCCGAATAATACTATACCAATTAATACAAGTACATCAAGGTCATAGAAGATCCCCGTCATAAAACAAATTACGGCAATACCTTTGTGATGAAAGATGTTGTAGCAAAAAGCACCAGCTTTATTTCCCGCAACATAGCCGAGCATACTGATATCCGGTGCCAGGGCCAGTAACAAATAACTCCACCACTCATACCCCATCGCGTACAAACCACATATACTCAGGATCAGCATGGCAAGTTCTTCAAGTTTGAGTGTTAGTTTCATAACTTATGCGTTAGCTTCCTGTTTGGCGTGCAGCTTTACCTCGAAGTCCTTCATATTAGCCACCTTTCCCTGCACGTCTAACATATCCTGTGCTATCATTCCTTTTAAACGCCATAATAAATACATATCGCCGGTTTTATGCTTGGCCTTGCTTAAATACTGGTGAATGATCTTTGATGCTTTTTGCCAGTCGCCGGTTATAAATTTCTTTAGGTCGGCGTCATAAAGGTCATAGTCTGCCTGCACGAGTTTTTTTCCACCTTCCAGCAAACGAATGCCTTTGTTTTCGTTGCAGACCTTTGTCCATTCATCGGGGTCCACTTCAAATTCACTTGGTGTGATCTCCCTTGCCAGTTTCTTTGCTTTCACAAATTCTTTTGCAGGAATGTCAAACAAGTTCTCAGGGTAGAAAAGATTTCCCTTTTCATTCAGGAACGGCAGGTTGTTGAGGTAAAGAATGAATATTCTTCCCTGGTATTCTTTTAACTGGCTCATGAGCCAGTAATAACTGCATACATCGTGTTTGTTTTGCGCCGCCCATATCCAGATGGTCTCTTCCGGGTTTGTATCCAACCGTTCTTTAAGCTCCGTAACAGTTTTGGCATCGTCTATTTTGGCGGTATCAACATGACCATCATAATCACCACCGGCTAAAACCTCTCTCCACCATTGCTTGCGGTTCCCGATGCCATCTTCCGTGTAAATGTCAGTCAAAGGGCCAACAGCAAAATCATCTTTTATTTGTACGATATCTGCTGAAAGTGTTTCGTCCAGTTCGAAACTTTTTTCTAATGCAGCAATATCTGCTTCCTGGAAAACTATATGTATCATTTTTATTTTTTTGTCGTTTCTTCTTCAACGAGGTCCATTTCCACCTTCAAATTCTCGATAATAAAATCCTGCCTGCTCGGTGTGTTCTTACCCATATAATATTCCAGCAATTGCTGTATATGTGTTTCGGGCAATAACATTACCGGCTGCAATTTCATGTCGCTGCCAATGAAGCGTGCAAACTCATCAGGGCTTATTTCACCTAAACCTTTAAAGCGGGTGGTTTCCGGTCTATTGCCGAGTTTTCTTGTTGCTTCCTGTTTTTCTGTTTCATTGTAGCAATAAATGGTCTCCTGTTTATTCCTTACGCGGAACAAAGGTGTTTCTAAAATATAAACATGGCCATTCTTCACCAGGTCGGGAAAGAATTGCAGGAAGAAGGTCATCAGCAACAAACGGATGTGCATACCATCCACATCGGCATCAGTAGCAAATACGATATTATTGTAGCGCAACCCTTCATAGCCTTCTTCAATGTTGAGTGCGTGCTGCAAAAGATTGAACTCTTCATTCTCATACACCACTTTCTTTGTAAGGCCATAACAATTAAGCGGCTTGCCACGCAAGCTGAATACCGCCTGTGTTTCCACGCTCCTTGCCTTGGTAATGCTACCACTTGCACTATCACCTTCGGTAATAAAAATGGTGCTCTCTTTTTGCTTTTCTGAAATTTTATCTTTGTCTTTTCCTGACGCTTCATCATTATAATGAAACTTACAATCCCTCAGCTTTTTATTGTGCAGGTTGGCTTTCTTTGCCCTTTCATTGGCAAGCTTTTTAATGCCGGCCATTTCTTTTCTTTCCCTTTCATTTTGTTCAATTCGTTTTTTCATGGCATCGGCGGTCTCGGGATTACGGTGCAGGTAATTATCCAGTTCCTTACTCAAAAAGTCGCCGATGAAATTGCGCATCGAAGGGCCGCCTTCATAAACGGTCTGCGAACCCAGCTTTGTTTTTGTCTGGCTTTCAAAAACGGGTTCCTGTACACGTATGCTTAAGGCCGCACAAATACTTCCGCGGATATCGGCAGCATCATAATCTTTTTTATAGAATTCGCGGATCGTTTTTACATAGCCTTCCCTGAAAGCAGCCAGGTGTGTACCACCCTGGGTGGTGAATTGCCCGTTCACGAAACTATAATATTCTTCACCATAGGAATTCTCATGTGTTATGGCAACTTCAATGTCCTCACCCTTTAAATGGATGATGGGATAACGGATCTCGTCTTCATTGGTCTTGCGTTGTAAAAGGTCAAGCAACCCGTTTTTGCTAACATAGCGTTTGCCATTCAGGTTCATCACCAACCCTGCATTCAGGTAACAATAATTCCAGAATTGGTTGTCGAGGTATTCCTGTATAAAATGAAAGTTCTTAAAGACCTTATCATCGGGAACAAAGGTTACAAATGTTCCGTTGTCTTCCGTTGTTTTTGCTTCTTTGTATTCTTTAAGTAAAACGCCCCTTTCAAATTCCGCGGTCTTTTCTTTTCCTTCGCGGAAAGCAGTTACTTTAAAATAGTTGCTCAGTGCATTCACGGCCTTAGTACCCACACCATTCAATCCCACACTTTTTTGAAAAGCCTTACTGTCGTATTTAGCGCCGGTGTTGATCTTACTCACTACGTCAACAACCTTACCTAATGGAATCCCACGTCCGTAATCACGAACAGTAATTGTTTTACCGGTAATGGTTACATCCACATGCTTACCATAACCCATGGTATGCTCATCAATGCAATTATCGATCACTTCTTTAACAAGCACGTATATCCCGTCATCAGGGCTGCTGCCATCGCCCAGTTTACCAATATACATTCCCGGACGAAGCCTTATGTGTTCACGCCAGTCGAGGCTGCGGATGGATTCTTCGGTATAATCAAACAGGTCTTTCTCTGCCATCTTCTTATTTAAAACGTTAATTGGTTAATCCGTTTACACGTTAATCCGTTTACACGTTAATCCGTTAATCCACGTTCTGACGGATTAACGTGTAAAGCGCTGCGAATATAACTGAATGAGGGGATTTCTGCAGGGTGTGAATTATCCACATAAAACCTGAAATGTGAGAAAAATAATTTCAGCAATATTAAGCGCAAACCAGTGGAGAGATAGTAGCTTTATACAAATCAGTAATATGGATCTTGACCTTTCGAAAAAAACGGCTCTTGTCTGTGGCAGCACGCAGGGACTTGGGTATGCCAGTGCAGCAGAACTTGCCCTGCTTGGATGCAATATTATTTTAATGGCCCGCAACAAAGAGAAGCTGGAAGCTGCTGTAAAGACACTTGATATTTCCAAAGGACAGGAACACAATATCCTCGTTGCCGATTTTACCGATACTGAAGCGGTGAAGCTGGCCATAAATGGCTTTATAAAAAATGATACTGTT
>DATHEH010000056.1:0-3320 GCA_035318685.1 Ferruginibacter sp. | reverse complement strand
TCTTTGAACTGGAAAGGATAAAAGCGATACCGGATACCATCCCCGTTTATTCTTGTTTTCAGTTTTAATGATAGCAGGATGAAAAAAAAGACCAACATAAATACCTCTATCAATATTAACACGAGATCCGGCGCCGGTTTAGTACCAAATGGCTTTCCAAGGATCAGCTGTTGAATTATAGCATATATGAATAGCCCGTTGAGGGCAGCAACTGTAAGCCATGCCCACCAAACCCGGAAACGTTGCACTTCTTTAAATTCAATATTATCTCTCATAGCATTTCTTTCATAATTGCATCCGCAAGTTTAGCTGACCATTTTTTATATTCTTTACCCGAAGGGTGCAAACCATCTGTCGCCAGGAATTCTGCCCTTGCTCCATCCTCACGCTGGGAAACCGTAATATTTATAAAATTGGCAAGGAATTGTTTTGCCGATGTTTCGCAAACCTTGTTGTAAGCGTCAATTTCTTCTGCAACCTGTTTCCTGTCGCGGCCTTCGGCAAAGGGCGTAACACCCCAGTCGGGAATGCTCAAAACAAAAACATGGCTGGGTTTATTATTTGCGAATTGTATTGCCCGCTGTAATAAATGCTCAAATTCAATTTCAAAATTTTTTACAGGCCTGCCGCGGTATTGGTTGTTCACACCAATGAGTAAAGACACAATATCGTATTGCCCGGAGATGCCGGCTGCATCAATGGCTACATCCAGTTCATCCGTGGTCCATCCTGTTTTGGCAATGATCTCCGGAAGGTCAAACGACAAAGTTTTTTTTTCTAACAAGTCAACAGTTTGATGAGGAAAACAATCTGCAGGAGAAACCTGTTCTCCTATCGTATAGCTATCGCCCAATGCCAGGTAAGAAAATTTCATTGTGTTGCTGCTAATTGTTTGATCCATTTTTTACAGATGAGTAAAGGTATGATACCAAATAAGCCAAAACAACAATCTATTACAATATGAAAAATGGGTATCTGTCTTATCGGCCCGGCGATCAAAGCAAGCGGAAGAACCGCAATGCAGCAGATGATCTGCCAGTCGATGATCCATACATTTTTAACAGGATCCCGGTAAGGACCGATAAAAGATAAAGCGATCACAAAATGAGCAAAGGCCAGCCAGTCATAGCCATAGGCAAGGAATGGGTACTTATCATTTGTATCAACCAATGCGCTATAACAGGTGTGCAGCCAGTTGCCAAGCTTTTCCGGCATCATATCGCGGTATTGCATCAGCCAGCCCAGTCCTGTTTCTGCAGGCATGGCCGTGGCGCCGCTTACTATCAAAGCAACCATAAAAAAAATGATCAGCAATCGTATCTTTCTTATTAGGGACATGGAAGAAAATTAATTTGGTTTTTCGGGCTTACCTTTTTTAAAGCTGCCGCTGGGTTCTCCATACCAGGGTACAATGTCCACCGCAAACAGTCCGGCGGCTACGGCAGGGTCGGTCATTACATATTTTTCGGCTTCTTCCTTTGTTGCACAATCCAGGATAAAAATACCCCGCCATTTAAGATCGTTCTTACCAAACGGCCCCGCTACTTTCAATATACCGTCATAGTAAAGCCTGTTTATATTTTCCATATGGCCGGCAAACAATTTTGCTTTGGCTACGGAATCAAAATCCTGCTTAGGCCCGGTTTTGATCATTACAAACCAATATTGCACAATTTTTTCAGCAGGGGTTGTCGCCTTATCTGTTTGGGCAAAAGCTTTAACAGAAAATATCGTAAATACGATCATCAAAATGGAAATGTTCATTACTTGTTTCATGGCTGGAATTTATTCTTTAAAAATACAAAAGGCCTGTAACATAATTACAGGCCTGGTGCAAATATTTCCATTACAAGATAAAAGTAATCTACTGCTTAAATATCAAAACGCTGCCACCTGCGGTAGCCCAACCATGAGTCGCATCTGTAAAATGAATTTCATAAATACCGTTACCGTCCAACGCGACAACTGTGCTCCAGTTAGCACCTCCGTTTGTAGTTTTATAAATATGTCCACCTGAACAGGCATATCCAACCTGGTCACTCACAAAGTGAAGATCTGTGAACGATGCATCGGGCAATGCTATTATCCGGGAAAAATTAATGCCCCCGTCAATTGATTTGAAAATTTCACCGGACTGGGTGGCAACATATACGTTCGTTGCAGAAGTGGCATAAACGGAAACATAGTTGACAGGACCAAATCCCCCTGCAACTGTAGCTAATTGCCAATTTGCCAAAGACCCAACAGACCTGTAAACGCCACCAGAGGTAACTATCCAACCCGTTGTATTATTGATACAATAAAGAGAGGAATAGATGTAGCCGGCGAGAAAACCCGTAGTCGTTATTTTTTGCCAGCTTACTCCAGCATCATTCGTGCTGTACAAGCCATTGTCGGCGACGCAGAACCCATTATTATTATCAGTAAAAAAAAGATCGTGAGGCGATCCCCCGATCGTAGTATTTATGAAATTAATGCCCCCGTCGATGGTTTTAAAGATGGGCTTGCCCGGTCCTGCGAAAAAAGCCTTCCCATCATTGGTCATAAATGCATTAGCGAAGCCCGAGGTAGCAGATACAATATTCCAGGTGTTACCGCCATCGGTTGATTTATGGATGTTGGATCCAACCACATAACCGGTAGTATTTGAATTGAAAAATACATCCCCAAATGATGCTCCGCCGGGTACAGTGACTTTGCTCCATCCCGTGGTCAGGGTATCTGGTTTTGGTGGTGGAGCAGGAGGAGTACCGCCATCATCATTGCCTTTTTTACAGGATGAAAAAGAAAAAAAACAAGCCGTGGCAGCAACTGAAAAAAGGACTATCGGGATACGCATTATATAAGTTTTAAGCCGAAAGATACATATTAAGTTGAGGTATTTCATAAAAAAAGGCCTGTAGTATTACAGACCTTTTATCATTTATGGCTATACTGGTACTATACTTTGATCTTCTTTTTTGATTTGTCTTTGCTTCTCATATCCTCTTCAGTTGCTTCTCCCACGATGATCTTGCCGAAGCTGCTTTTTACTTTTACAGGTATGCTGCCGCTGCCCGATTTGCCCGAGTATTCATGATCGAATTTTGGCCCGTGATCTCCGTCTTTATCTTCATCACTGTCAAATTTCACATCGCTTGTATTTTTAAAAGAACCGAAGCTGGTGGAAATGGTATAATTAGCCGGTACAGACCCTACCGGTTTCAGGTTAACGGTTGAATAGGAGGTTTTCAGGTCAAGACTGGTAAGGTTATTATCCAGGCTTAGTCTTACGTTGCTGCAGAACTCCAGGTTAAGCTTAACGGCACCACTCATCTTAT
>DATHEH010000055.1:0-2417 GCA_035318685.1 Ferruginibacter sp. | reverse complement strand
TCCATGGGCGGATTTTTACAGGAGGGGTATCGGCACGTCGGCTTACCAGGATTCCTGGGGATTATTTGACCAGATCATCATATCAGAAGCATGGCTGAATAAAGAACAAAAGGGATATTTTTTCCATAAAGCAACCATCTTCAACAGGCAGTTCCTGGTACAGCAAACAGGAAAGTATAAGGGCTACGCAAAAAGAACATGGGACGGGATGACCTATAACTATGGCTACAGCGATCACTTCCCCGTTTTTGTTACGATGGTAAAAAGGGTTGACTAGCCGGCGCAGACCTATAAGGTTTTTAAAACCTTATAGGTCTTTGCGCACTATCACAACCTGCTCTTCCTTAAGCAACGGCAGGTTCTTAAACCGCAAAACAATATTGGCGGTGGTTACCACGTCTTTCTGGCAATAAGTAACTATACGGTCAAGGTTCTTTTCTTTCCAGTATACATCCCCTACCATACTGCCGTCAATATCATCTTTTGGAGATGGCACGTTCAACGCGGCAGCTAATAATTTTAAAGAAGTGAAATGTTTATAATCGCCAAAGCGCCAGTACTGGAAAGTATCTATGATATTGGTCTCCCAGGGTTTCATGTTTTGAAAATCAAGGAAGGGCGGTATTGTTAGCCCGTTTACCAGCAAGCGGCGGCATAGGAATGGAATATCAAACTCTTTTATGTTGTGGCCGCAAAAGTTCCATTTATTGTTATTGGCTTCCGTTTGCTGAAGTGCTGATATAAAATCCTGCAGCAATTTTTTTTCATCATCACCTGAAAAAGATTTTAACCGCAACAAAAGTTCACCATTATCTTTTTTAAAATACCCGATGCTGATACAAACCACCTTTGCAAACTCGGCCATCACCCCCGCACGTTGCGGGTAGAAGTCAGCAACAGAAATATCTACAGGTAGTGAACGATGGATCTTTTCTTCCCAAAGCGTTTGCCATTCGGCACTCATATTATCAAAGGCAGGATGTTCAGGAACTGTTTCAATGTCTATTAACAACAGGTTGTCCAGGCGAATGTTTTGCATAGCAGTAATTAAGCAGGACAAAATACAAAGCCATTCTTAAAATTGCAAAGTGATAATTCCCCGAATTAAAAGGTGATTCCAACAAAGACCTGTATGGCCTGGCTCTTCCATGTCTCCCGGTCATCCACCGCATTCAGGTCCGTTAACCCGACCTTGTACCTGGCGCCTAAGTTTACAAAAGGCACCTGTATCCATAAACCACCAATGGCACTCCACTCCCCGTTCTTATAAATATTACCGTTGTTCTTTAAACTGTCAACGGTTTGCTTTATTAAACCCCCATATGCCGGCCCGAGCTGCAGCTTAACTCTTTTACTGGGGCCCAGGTTAACATTCAATAATAAAGGCACTTCCAGGTAATTAAGCTTTGCTTTTTTCTGGCTGCCATCCCTGAAAAGATCGTCGTATATATCCGATGCGTCATCGGTGAATTCGGAAGAAGTTTGCACAAAATTCACTTCGGGTTGTATCCCAAGCTTGTTGCTAAAATTGAATTGTAAAAAAACACCCGCCTGGAAATTATAATTATATCCATCGTTATAAGACCGGCCGGTAACCTTATTGACATTAACACCGCCTTTTGCGCCAAAGCGAAAGAATTTTTCGTGTTCGCCGCCAACTTTATTTCGCTGGGCAAATACAACTGTTGATAAAAGAAGAAGGGGTACAAAGAGTAATTTTTGCATTGGAATACTGATTTTAATAAATATTAAACCGCCAAGATTATGCCAAATAAAAAGCCCATACACCTGTACAGGCTTAACTTGAATTGCATGCGGCCGGAAGCTTACCTTCTCCAATGTCCTGGTATCCTGTCCATCCGCGCCTTGTGTGTTTCCAACGGCCCTCAACCCAACCATGATGACGGCGGTTGTGGGACGGGCCCAATAACCTAGCCTGTAATTATACCGGTCATTCCGCCAGATCCATTCCCCCTTATCCATATATGCCCGTGATGGCGCCGGTGGTCTTACATGTATGCCCCGGGTGAGGCGGACGGATCTTTACAACAAACTGCGCCTCGGCTGCTGAAAATGATATTGCTACCGCAAAGATCATGATCATTTTAATCATCATTTTTTTCATAACGACATTTTTTAATTGTGTGTTCTGACCCTTAAAATAAACCTGTTAACAAAAAATTGTTAAGATTCCCGTTAACAAAAAAGCCATCCCTTCCGGGATGGTTTTGATATAAAAGAATTTTAAAAAAGAAGAATTACCCTCTCCTCCAATGACCGGGAACCCATATCCAGCCCCGGCGGGTCTGTTTCCAGCGTCCTTCAACCCAACGGTTGTTCCTGTATTTGGGGCGCTCCCAATAACCGTCCCTGTAATCATACCGGCTGTTGTCCCTGCTCCATGTCCATTCCCCACC
>DATHEH010000054.1:0-6349 GCA_035318685.1 Ferruginibacter sp. | reverse complement strand
ATCGATGCTGTAATAAGAAAGGAAATAGCCATTGCCCAGTGGTACTGTATATTCCTTAAAAACATGTGTTACTGTTCCGTTCGACATGCTTACTTCCGCGTTATGAACAAATGAACCTGCAAGCAGCTGCGGGCTAATGGCGCTGAAAAAATCGAGGCTCTTGCTGAGTGCCACCGTTGGTGCCTGCCCGTTCTCGATCTGCGCATCCACAACCAATACCGGATCCGAATTCTTTAATTTGAAATCAATATTCTTTTCGCAGGAAGATAAAAAAATGAAAATGACGCTTAGCGGAAATAGATACTTCATACAAGACAAAATTACGGATCATTATGCTTAATATATAACAAGCATCGTGTAAAAAAGTTTAAGAAATCCTTAATATCGAATAAGGAACAAAGAATGCCGAATTTTGAAGTCAAATTCTAACAGGTCTCATTCCTTGTTCAAAATTCCTTGTTCAATATTCACTCACGGCCGGATACAAAAATCCTCCCGCTTAGCAGGAGGATCTCTAAGATTAACCCATCAAAATATCATTAACCCAGGTACGCTTTTAATGCGCCACTGTAGCGGGCTTTTTGTAAACGTTTGATCGCTCTTTCCTTGATCTGGCGGATGCGCTCTTTTGTAAGATCGTATTTCTGCCCGATCTGTTCAATGGTAACACCATTCTCACCATCCAAACCGAAATATGCATTTACGATCTCTGCTTCTCTTGGACTCAAAGACTTCAATACCCTGCGGATCTCATTCTTTAATGAATCATGCATTACATCCTCATCGGTCTCATCAGCACCTTTCAAAAGATCACCCATGGCTACATCTTCGGCTTCGTGCACGGGTGCATCGAGGGAAGTATGACGGGTGTTACTCTGGAAAATGTTGTTGATCTCCGTTTCGCTCATTTCGAGCAATTCGGCTAATTCTTCTGTACTTGGCTCCCGCTCATGTTCCTGTTCAAAAGCCATGTAAGCTTTGTTAGCTTTGTTATATGTGCCAATTTTGTTTTGAGGCAAGCGGACTAATCTGCCCTGCTCTGCCAATGCCTGTAGTATCGACTGGCGAATCCACCACACAGCGTAAGAAATGAATTTGAAACCTTTGGTTTCGTCAAAGCGTTGTGCCGCTTTGATAAGTCCGAGGTTGCCCTCGTTAATTAAATCGCTAAGAGAGAGGCCCTGGTGCTGGTACTGCTTAGCCACAGATACCACGAAACGAAGGTTGGCCTGCACCAATTTGTCCAATGCCCGCTGATCACCCATTTTGATCTTTTGGGCCAAAATGGTCTCCTCTTCAGGAGTGATCATCGAAATCTTGGAAATTTCCTGCAAATATTTCTCAACAGCCTGTGAATCACGGTTGGTAATCTGCGTTGCGATCTTAAGTTGCCTCATTTGCGTGTATTAAATGCTGTAATAGAACAATATAAAGACATGAATTGTTGGAAAAACGTTGCAAATGATTGGTTAATAATGCAACTTTCTCTAAAAATTGTGTGCAAAAGTACATTAAAACTTTTTCATATCATAGTGATAGTGTATAAATAGTATGAATGGTGGATAAGAAGAGGCTATTGTAGGAAAACAGCTACAAGTAGCAAGCCGCAAGGGGCAAGCAAGCAAATATAAAGACCCTTTAATGGTCATCTCTGTCAACTAAAAATTTGCCCCTTGCAGCTTGTAGCTTGAGGCTGGTAGGTTTTAAAACTTGTCCCCTTGTAGCTAGCAGCTTGTATCTTATATTTGTTCCATGATAACTGACTTACGTTCAGACACATTTACAAAACCTTCGCGGGCCATGCTGGAAGCCATGTTTCAGGCTCCTGTTGGGGATGACGTTTTTGGTGAAGATCCTTCCGTTAATCAACTGGAGGCCATGGCAGCGGAAATGTTCGGAATGGAAGCTGCGCTGTTTTGTCCCAGCGGCACCATGACCAACCAGATCGCCATTAAATGCCATACCCGGCCCGGGGATGAGGTTATATGTGATAAAATGAGTCATGTTTACATCTATGAAGGCGGTGGAATTGCTTTTAACAGTGGATGCCAGGTCAAAGCCCTTGACGGTGACCGGGGAAGGATCAGTGGCGAACAGGTGCTGCGGGCCATTAATCCGCATGATGTACACAAGGCCAGGACCAGCCTTGTAAGTCTTGAAAACACAGCCAACCGCGGAGGCGGAAGTTGTTATGAGTTTGCTGAATTTCAAAAGATTAAAGAAGTTTGCTTAATAAATGAATTAAGCTTTCATTTGGATGGGGCCAGGCTCTGGAATGCGATTGTGGCCAACTCGGAAGATCCAAAACAATATGCGGAGATATTCGACAGCATATCTGTTTGCCTGAGTAAGGGAATGGGAACACCTGTAGGAAGTCTTTTATTGGGCAAAAAGGAGTTCATCAAACAAGCCCGGAGGGTTCGTAAGGTATTTGGAGGTGGTATGCGACAGGCAGGTTACCTGGCTGCTGCGGGGATATATGCACTGGAAAACAATATAAAGCGGCTTGAAGAAGACCACCAGCATGCAAAGGAAATTGCTGATGCGCTGATGAAGAAGGCTTTTATAGGTAAGATAATGCCGGTTGAAACCAATATCATCATATTTGAAGTGACCGAAAGATATAGCGAGGTCACCGAAGGATCTATTGCCAAACAATTTTGTAATGACCTATATCAACACGATATCTTATGTCTCCCCATTTCTGAAACGCAGGTAAGGATGGTCACCCACATGGATATTACTAAAGAAATGCTAAAAGATCTTGTAAGCCTGATCGACAGTATGTAACGGTATACTAAAGGTACTTTACGGACGTTACAGGCAAAACATTCAACTTATGAAGTTTCAAACTATTACTGCGATGGCCATTGCCATGATCTTGTTTCAATCTTGTAAAAAAGCTGAAAACGATCCAGGTGAAGCTAAAGTCAATTTCATTTTTAAATTCGATTCAACACAGGTAAGGCTCAATGCGCTCGGGCAACCCACTGCAATGGCGGCAGGTCACCAGGGACAGTCCCCCCGGTTCAATACCATGAGCGCACACTATGTGGAGATGACGCCAGCGGCGTTTACAGCTCTCGGAGCAGGTGCCATTTTATACAAGGCTCCTGAAGTTAGCACCGGCGGCTCAACAGCAATAGATTTTACCAATTCAAAATTTGCGGGCAATAACCAGGTATTTTTAAGTGTTCCAGTAAAAAGCTTTGCTGCCGGTACTTATAACTGGCTTCGCGTTTCGCTGGCTTACCAGAATTATAATGTTTACATGAATGCGCTGGGCCAAACCATTGACGCTACCATAGCTTCTTTTATTGGCTACAAAACTTACCTCGGTAATTTTAAGGTAAAGGATTCCACCGTAGTTGTAAATGCAAATAAATTACAGGGCTATTGGGCCATAGAAGGCAATTATCTTGGTTTTGGATTCTTAAGTACAGGCCAGGCGCCCCCGGGTGCAACAACTGTTCCTAATCCTTTGTTCGCCTCTTCACCCATACCTGCAGGCTCCTGCCTGGTAACGGGACAGTTCACAACTCCGCTTGTGATCACAGGTAGCGAGACCAGGGATATCACCATCATCGTTTCTCTTTCAACCAATAAAAGTTTTGAGTGGATAGATGCAGATGGCAACAGCACCTATGATCCCAATAACGGCGACCAGGTGATCGACATGGGTATCAGGGGTATGATACCGATAAAACAATAAGCAGGAAATATTCGATATTTTTAGAACCGTGGTCATCATGACTGCGGTTTTTTATTAGTAAACCATGTAGTATGAAAAAGATATGCTCATTGATCTTTGCAAGCCTGTTTTTTTACCAGGCATTTGCTCAACAGATCGCAGTTTCGGCCGACAAGGACAATCTCTTTTATGTTGGGGTTGACAACCCTGTAACTGTTACTGCAGAAAATTGTACATGCCGCAATTTGATCGTAAAAACAATAGGTGGAAGGCTCACTGGCAACGGTTGTCATTACAATTTCTATGCTAATGAACCAGGACAAGCATATATCATCGTCTATAAAAAAACAGGAAACAAATTAAAGGAGATAGGAAGAAATGCTTTTAGGATAAAACGGTTTCCGGAACCCTCCTTTAAGATTGGTTCTTATGGAGGCAGCTATCATCTTAGCTATGAAAGAAAAGCCAACAAAATAGAAATCGCAAATCAGCAGTTTGTAAGAGCAGAACTTGAAGGCACTGATTTTGAAGTAAAGTATTCCATAGATAGCTTCTCGGTAAACATTATTTATAACGATTCCTGTAAATCAAGATCTTTTCTTAATGTAACAGGAAAAATAAGCCAGCAAATCC
This sequence comes from Ferruginibacter sp., assembly GCA_035318685.1. GTDB lineage: Bacteria > Bacteroidota > Bacteroidia > Chitinophagales > Chitinophagaceae > Ferruginibacter. The sequence continues at coordinate 2,025 of DATHEH010000054.1, read as the reverse complement.
TCGATGCATTTTCAGTTTTAAAGAAAGACGACATCGTTATATTCTATAAAATATCAGCCATCGGTCCTGACCGGTTGCGGTGGCAATTGGCACCGTTGGTATTGACGATAGAGTGATGGCTTTTTTAAATATCTTCGTAACCAGTGTGCATTTTTAATTCTTAATTTTTAATTCTTAATTCTCACGATGTTCCCAAAGATCAACCCCACTGCTACCCCACCCTGGCAGGCGCTTAAAAACCATTTCGCTGAAATGAAAATAGTGCATATGAAGGACCTGTTTGCCAATGATGCAAAGCGATTCGAAAAATTTTCTTTACCTATCGGTGATATTGTTTTTGATTATACAAAGAACATCATTACAGAAAAAACAATGCAGCTTTTATTGGAACTTGCCGGGGAATGTGAATTAAAACAGGCCATTGAAGCGATGTTCAACGGGGAAAAGATCAATGAGACAGAGAACCGCTCCGTACTGCATACCGCCTGCAGGAACTTTTCACCAAACCCTGTATATGCTGATGGTAAAGACGTAATGCCCGAAATAAAAAGGGTATTGCAGCAAATGAAAGATTTTTGCGCAAAGGTTCATAATGGGGAATGGAAAGGATATACGGGAAAGAAAATTAAATATATCGTCAACATAGGTATTGGGGGCAGCGACCTGGGCCCGGTGATGGTAACAGAAGCGCTTAAACCATACTGGGTGGATGGCATTCAAACTTATTTTGTAAGCAATGTGGATGGCACGCATATCACTGAAACACTGAAGAAGGTAAATGCTGAAGAAGCCCTTTTCCTGATCGCCAGTAAAACATTTACCACACAGGAGACCATGACCAATGCCCATACTGCAAGGAACTGGTTCTTACAAGCAGCAAAAACGGAGGATCATATTGCCAAACATTTTGTAGCGCTGAGCACGAATGAAAAAGAAGTGATCAGTTTTGGCATTGATCCCACGAACATGTTTGTATTCTGGGATTGGGTTGGCGGCCGCTATAGTTTATGGAGTGCTATCGGTCTGTCTATTGCATTGACCATCGGCTACAGCAATTTTGAAGAATTATTAAAAGGTGGCCATTCTGCCGATATGCATTTCCGTGAAGCGCCATTCGAAAAAAATATTCCTGTCATCATGGCCCTGCTTGGAACCTGGTACAGCAATTTCTATGGTACTACAACAGAAGCCATTCTCCCTTACGATCAATACCTGCATCGCTTTGCCGCTTATTTTCAACAGGCAAATATGGAAAGCAATGGAAAGAGTATAGACCGTAATGGGGAGAAACTGAATTACAGCACCGGCCCGGTCATCTGGGGAGAGCCAGGCACCAACGGACAGCATGCTTTTTACCAGCTCATCCACCAGGGCACACAAATGATACCCTGCGATTTTATAGCCCCCGCAATTTCTCATAACCCTGCAGGGGATCATCATCAAAAACTGTTAAGCAACTTTTTTGCGCAAACGGAGGCCCTCATGAACGGGTGTGAGCACAGTGATCCCTACCGCGTGTTTACGGGCAACCGTCCGACAAATTCATTTTTAGTGAAAAAGATAACACCTTTTGTTTTAGGACAACTGGTGGCTTTATATGAGCACAAGATCTTCACCCAGGGCGTGATCTGGAATATCTACAGTTTTGATCAATGGGGTGTTGAGCTGGGCAAAGTGCTCGCAAATAAAATATTACCTGAATTGCAAAATGATGAAAATGTTTCATCGCATGATGCGTCAACCAATGGCCTTATAAATGCGTATAAAAAAATGCGTTGACGGATGAAAGGAAAAAACTTAGCTTTATGCTATAAGAACCCGCTTAAATTAAACCGTATGAGAAAATTTTTTGTATTCGCCTGCCTTTTGCTTGGTTCATCTTCTTTTGCACAGGTTCAGCCTTTTTCTATAAAGCCTAAGCACGAAACAGATTTTTTAAAGAAATCAATACCTGTACAGAAAACATTTCTGTTCTCCTATCCCAAAGCAACCCTTACAGGATATTATGCTACAGGGAAAATATAT
>DATHEH010000053.1:0-6934 GCA_035318685.1 Ferruginibacter sp. | reverse complement strand
TGAAACAGATGCTGCTTGCTGGATTGGGATCTTTGCTGATGGCTCATAGTATGGGACAGGATATTAATTTTTCCCAGTTCTATGAATTGCCTTTATTAAGAAATCCTGCTTTAGCGGGGATATTCCAGGGTGATATGAGGGTAACCTCAGCATTCAGGAGCCAGTGGCAAAGTGTGACCGTTCCTTACCGTACGCTTGCACTTGGGGTTGAATATAAAAAACCAACGAGGCGAAATTCAAATGATTTTCTTACCATAGGTTTCCAGGTTACGCATGATATTGCCGGTGATTCAAGGCTCAGCCGTACACAGGTTTTCCCGGTATTGAACTTCCATAAATCACTGGACAGCGAAAAAGATACGTATTTGTCTGCCGGCATTATGGGCGGACCGGTGATGCAGCGCTTCGATCCTTCCAAACTTAGTTTTGATGACCAGTTCGTGAACGGGTCTTACAGTGCATCCAATCCAACAAAACAGGTCTTCAGCAATACAGGTTCTACTTACTGGGATGCTGCGGCCGGTATAAACTTCAGCAGTATCGCCGGCGAAAATACCCGCTACTATTTTGGCGTTGGGCTATTTCATTTGACAAAACCGAAAATCGCTTTCCAGGAAAAATATGATATTGTATTAAATCCAAAATGGGTTGTCAATGCAGGCCTTTCGGTTCCCGCAGGTGATATGGGTAAGGTGATCGTTTATGGAGATTATTTCATGCAGGGCGGTAACAGGCAGATGCAGGGTGGGTTATTATACAGCCGTGACCTTGTGCAGGCGGATGAAGGCGATAAAATGGCTTTTTCAGCAGGTGCATTTTATCGCTGGAAGGATGCTTTAATGCCGGTAGTGAAATTAGATTACAAACAGATTGGCATTGGCATTACCTATGATGTTAATATCAGTAAATTAAAAACTGCTTCACAGTTCCGCGGCGCTTATGAATTAACACTCTCCTATAAGGCATTCCGTAACAGCCCGAATACTTCAGCAGAGATGGTGAGGTGCCCGGCTTTTTATTGAGTTATAAATTGAGTCATAAAGTAATAAGTAATAAGTTATAAGTTATAAGTCTGTTCACCTCGAAACCAAGTCAACGATAGTAATTAGATCAATTTCCTCTTTTGACTTTATAAACCCTTTTTCGACAGCCGAATTAAGGTAAAATTGAGCCGCAATTGTATCAACTTCAAACTGGTCAGGTTTTACGGGTGGCTCCAAATTGGATATTTTTTAAAGTGCTCTTAACTTGCAGTAGCATACTGTCATTCCCTTAAAGTTTATATTAGTGGACATTCGTGGATCTAAAATATGCATTAACAGGGTTTGACAGCAGAAGTTATTTTTCTTTCCCCTAATTTATAGGCAGCCTTGACTATAGTCGTAGAATGATTCTTGGAATCTATATCTCGTTTGAGTTTTTGATTGGTAGGTCTAAAAACAAAATATATTAGAAGAGCGGAAAATAAAAGCAGCAAAATAATTTTTAGACTGTCGCATGATTTCTCACAACTTATTACTTATTACTTACCACTTATTACTTACCACTTAAAGATTGTACGTAGTTGCCAGTTCTTTTAATTCAAGAAGATTGGAGACTCCCAGTTTCTCAAACAACCTTGCCTTATGTGTTCCTACCGTGGAAGTTTGAATATTCAGGGAATGCGATATCTCGCTCACCGTTTTACCATTAAGCAATAATGAAACGATCTCGAACTCACGTGGTGAAAGTTCGTTGAACGGGTTTCCCGATTTTCCTGAGAAAGAATCTTCCGCAAGTTTTTCAGCCAGGGTATCGCTGATGTATTTTTTGTTACCGAGGATGATGTTAATGGCACGTGTTATTTCTTCAAGCGGCGCTTCTTTTGATATGAAGCCATAAGCCCCGGCCTTCATAAAACGCTTTGCATAAATATTCTCAGCGCTCATAGAAAAGATAAGAACTTTTGCACCCGGATACTTTATATGAATATATTCCATCAGCCCGAGAGTATCTGTTTTGGGCATCTGGATATCAAGCATAATAAGGTCAAACTGGTGTTCCTTCAGTTTCAAAATGGCGCTTTCGCCATTCATGGCTTCATGCACTTCTGCCGGACTGTAAATTTCGGATAGGAGTATTCTTATACCGGATCGTACAACAACGTGATCGTCAACAAGTAAAAATTTTTTCATCGTTTGCATTAGGGGATTAGTTCAAAGGGCATTATGAAGGTAGAATTTTTTCGACATAATATTCAGCAAATGAACTATAATTTTATTTATGCGATTTTATAATCTTTACACGTAGTGGATATACATCACTGGTATAAGTGTATTTACGATTTTATTTAGTAAAAGCCCGTTTAAAATCCAATAGACCCTTAAATTATCTTTTTATCAGGTGTTTCCGACCGAAAGGCAGACTGTAAAATAATTTAAGACAGGTTCCGGATAAGCAGCTATGAAAAACAACAATACACAGGTTCAGTATACCCCTTTTTTAAAAGCTGTAGCAGTACAGTCCAGGCTTAATCATAAAGAAGACAGCTACCGGGCTATTGTTGAAAACTCCGTACACGCTTTTTTTCTTACCGATGCCGGAGGAACGATACTCGAAGCAAACCACGCTGCAACAGCTATATTTGGCTACCCGCATGAAGAATTCAGGTTGGTAAAACCCTCCCGCTTTATTGATTATACTGATCCCAACTTATTACAGGCAATAAAGGAACGGGAAAATACAGGATTTGCAATTACCGAAGCTACGGGTATAAAAAAGAACGGTGAACGTTTCCCGGTGGAAATATCTTCCTCATTTTTTACGGATATTAACGGAGAAAGGCGCACCAGCTCCATGGTTTCGGACATAAGTATCCGCAAACAAGCAGAAGCAGCAATGAGATTGAGCAACGAACGCTTCGACCTTGTTGTAAAAGCTACCAATGACCTGGTTTGGGACTGGAACCTGTTAACCGGCGAGATCTACCGCAGCGGAAGCAGCCTGTCGGGTGTATATGGACACAGCAGCAACGAAATGATCAGCAGTATAACATCATGGTCAGATCATTTACACCCGCTGGATAAAGAAAGGATCAGCCAACTGATCGAATACTATACCAATTCAAAAGAAGAAACTGCTTTCAGTTTTGAATACCGTTTCCGAAAAGAGGATGGAGACTATGCCTACATCAGCGACAAAGGTTATATCATACGCAATGATGAGGGCAGGGTGATCCGTATGATCGGCGCCGCAGAAGATATCACCAAAAGTAAAAATACCGCGATCGCCATTGAAGAAAGTGAGCAACGGTATAAAATGTTCGTACAACAAAGTACCGAAGGCATCTGGCGTATAGAATTAAAGGAAGCTATTCCTATAACCATGCCGGTGGAAGAATTGGTCGAATACTGCTATAAAAATGCCTCGATGGCAGAATGTAATGATAAGTTTGCAAAAATGTATGGCTTCGAAAAAGCTGAAGACATAATAGGCACCCCGCTACAAATTCTCCTGCCCAGGGAGAACTCTTTAAATACAGATTTTTTGCTTAAGTTTTTTAAGAACGGCTTTAAGATAGAAGAGGAACCTAGTTTTGAAAAAGACAAGGAAGGCAACGAGGTAATATTTGTAAACAGTATGGTGGGCATTATTGAAGGCGAATATATCAAACGCATCTGGGGAACACAAAGGAACATCACGGAACAAAAAAAAGCAGAGAACCTGCTGCTCACATCAGAAGAAAAGTACAGGGATCTTTTTAACAATAATCCTTCCTGTATTTTTATATGGGATACCGAAACTTTGCAGATAATGGAAATCAACCAGGCTGCAATGGAAGTATATGGTTATACAAGGGAAGAGTTCCTGCATTTAAGCGCATTAGACCTAAGGCCCAAAAGCGATCAACCTGCATTTTTTGAAGTGGTTAAGAATGTCAGGCGTGATAAAAAGTACCAGAAAACAAATACCTGGCGTCATATCAATAAGCAGGGTGAGATCATTTTTATGGAGATAGCCTCTCACAGTATCATTTATAACGGCAGGAAGTCCCTGTTTGCAATCGCCAATAATGTTACGGAGAAAGTACAACTCGAAAACAGCCTGAATGAAGAAAGAGAGATCAGGCAGCAGCAGATAACTGAAGCCGTGATACAGGGGCAGGAAAAAGAACGTACAGGCCTGGGCGAAGAACTGCATGATAATATCAACCAGATACTGGCTTCAACCAAATTATATATCGAGTGTGCGTTGAAAAATGAAACGCCACGCAAGGACCTGATCATTGAAAGCAAGGCGTTGCTGGAAAGGGCAATGAATGAAATAAGGACGCTTTCCAAATCACTGCTGCCACCTTCTTTGGGAGAGATTGGCCTGTCACAGGCCCTGCTCGAAATGATTGAAAATATAAAATATGTTAATGACCTCAGTATTTCCGTTGACCTCAATAATGTGGACGAGAACCAACTCGGTAATAAAATAAAGCTTACCATTTTCCGCATCGTGCAGGAGCAGCTCAACAATGTTATAAAACACGCTGAAGCCAATACAGTTTTAATAAGTATCAGGAAAGAAAACGAAATGATACAGTTAAGCATTAAGGATAACGGCCAGGGATTTGATGTCTCGGAAAAAAGAAATGGTGTAGGCCTGAGGAATATCATCAGCAGGGCCGGCGTAAACAACGGTACCGTTATCATAGATTCCAAACCCGGCGCAGGCTGCGAGTTGCTCGTTAATTTTGGGCCATGTAATGTGCAGGAAGAAGTAGCCTAAAGATTTTTTTTAATTACACGAATTAGGACGAATTACACGAATTTTCCTTTAATCATTGGTTAAGAAATTCGTGTAATTCGTCCTAATTCGTGTAATAAACTTATTGCTTCTTAACCGGCGTGAACCCATCCCCTTTCAAATATTTATCCAGGAATTCCAGCGTTTTATTAGCCGTTGTTATCTGGTTCTCTTTTTTTGCAAAGCCATGTCCTTCGTCAGGATAGCTTATATACTCAACAGGCACATTATTCTTTTTTACACCCGCAACGATCTCTTCGCTTTCTACCGGTAACACCCGCACATCATTCATTCCCTGGAAAACCAGTAATGGTTTATTAATTTTCTGGTAATTGAACAAAGGCGAAATATTTTTCAGCCGTACAGAATCTGCTGTGTTGGGATCACCCATCTCGTCATACAAAGCTTTTTTAAATGACTCCCAGTATGGCGGAATACTGCGCAGCGTGCGCATCCAGTTGGCAACACCGAAAAGATTTACGCCAACCTTAAATTCATCCGGGTGAAACGCCAGTGCACCCAATACCATACAGCCACCATAGCTTCCGCCTTCAATGCCGATCCTTGCCGTATCAATATAATCCTGCTGCTGCAGCCATTTCTTTCCCCATACACAATCTTTAAGATCGCCATTGCTGTGGTCTTTATTATCCATCTTATAAAATGTTTTACCATAGCCGCTGCTGCCGCGGTTGTTAACAGCCAGCACTGCATAACCATGGTTAACGAGGTGCTGTATAGAATTTGAATAGCCTATGCGTGATTGTCCGCCCGGGCCACCGTGTATCCAAAGCAGGGCCGGTACTTTTTTATCTTTTGATGCTGTGAGTGGTTTATAATAAATGGCCGGTATCTCTTTCCCGTCGAATGATTTAAAACGCACCACTTCCGCACTCACCAGGTCATTGGGATCAACTTCCTTATTCAATGTTTGCGTAAGCTGCTTTAAGGCCTTCGTTTCAAAATTATAACTGTATAAATTATTCGGGCTGCGGCTGCTGCCTACAGTTAGCAGCATATTTTTTTCGGATGGAGAAATGATAACCCCTTTAACATCCGCATCCTTTATCTCCGGGAAGTCGATCTGCTTGTTGCCGGCGTGATCGAAGAGCAGTATCTTGTTCTTGCCGTCCTCGTTAACAAAGATGGTGCGGTATTTTTCATTCTCGCTCAGCGACATGCCATCCACATCCCAGCTGGTGCTGTATAGCTTTTCTGTGCCGCCGCTGTTGATATTGTATTTCACCAGGTAAGAGAATTCACCGCCATCATTGGTTACATAATACATTATGCTGTCATTCTTTTCAAAACCCGAAGAGAACCAGCTGGCCTCGTTCTCATTGCTGAGGCGCTTCATGGTCTTGTTGTTACGGTCATACAGGTATAATTCATTCTTATCCGTAGTGACGGGTTTGGTAAGTGTAAGATACCTTTCAGATTTACTGATATCATTCACATCAAGCCCGGAATCGTTCTGGTACAACAGGCTGAATTTCCAGGTGCTGGTATCGGCTTTCCATATATCGAAATACCGGGGATTGCGCTGGTTGCTGTTTATGTAAATAGACTTTTTATCTGCGCTCCATCCGGCAAATGAATTACGGCTGCCCGTCCATGGTGTAATGTCTTTGACGGAACTGTCGCCCGCTGTTTGTAAATAAATATGGCTGTTCTCATTTCCACCCTGGTCGGCGCTGTATAAATATTTATTGGTACCCGGTAAATAATCAATGGGGAAGTAAGATTCTTTTGTTGAGCGGGTAAGCGCCTTCATTGAAGTATCGGCAATGCTGAGTTCGTAGAGGTTGAAGATGCCGGTGGTATTTGCACCCGTAAGTATCTTTGATTCATCTGCACTAAAAGCCGCGCCGTTGATGGCTTTGTTGTTGAACAACTGTTCAGCCGTGTACTGCTTTACATCTGTACGGGCTGCTGCCTGTTTATCGGCACTATTGGTACAGGCTGTAAAAAGGCAAATAACTGCAAGGGGAAAGAGCAATTTTCTCATATACATAAGTTTTAGGTAAGTTAAGATAGGGATTTCACGCAAAGCAGCAAAGGAAAATACATGAATGGAAATTTGAAAGAATCATCTCCGTGTACTTCGTGAAGGTCTCCGTGTCTCCGTGGTAAAAAAATACATTAACCACGGAGACACGAA
>DATHEH010000052.1:0-8692 GCA_035318685.1 Ferruginibacter sp. | reverse complement strand
TGCAGCATCACCAGCTTACCTATTTATTGAAAAATCTAAACGGCTATAGCTACATCGGTGTTGGCCGCGATGATGGAAAAGAAGGGGGCGAGTATTCCTGCATTTTTTATAACAAAGAAAAATTCAAGCTTATTCAACGATCTACTTTTTGGTTGTCCCCTACTCCCGATTCTGTGTCATTTGGATGGAATGCAGCTAACATACGGGTTTGCACCTATGGCCTTTTTCAACATAAAAAAACAAAGGAGCTTTTCTGGATATTTAATACCCATCTTGATCATGTAAGTAAACTGGCCAGGCTGGAATCAGTAAAGTTAATTACACAAAAAATAGCAGCACTTAATACAAAAGATCACCCGGTTATCTTAACCGGCGATTTTAACAGCCGTCCCGAAGATGAGCCAACACAATACATGAATACAAAAATGCAAAATGCCCGTACGATCAGCAATTTAGTTTATGGCCCGGCTGATACCTGGAACGGGTTTAAGTTCAACCAGAAATTAAACGGCTGTATTGACTATATTTTTATTTCAAAAAATGATAAAGTAAAGGTTACAAAATTTGCTACCATTACCGATTCGTACGACATGAAATATCCCTCGGACCATTTGCCGGTTATGGCAACAATAAAAATCAAGGAATAAACGTGTTGTGCTATTGAAATTATATTTAGTGATAAGATAATGGCCGGTGGGACACCGGCCACGGAGATGGCCGCGGTTGGTGTCCCACCAACCGCAAGTTGAAAAATGTTGAAATGCTCACTGGTATTGAGTTCTAATAAAATTAAGAATTTCAATAGTACAACACGTTAAAGAATAGATCAATGATTAAAAAAATAAAATGCTGTGTTTTGCTTTTGCTGCTGTTTGTATTTAAAACACACGCACAGCAAAAAACATATTGCAATCCCATCAACATAGATTATGGCTACACACCAATTCCCGCTTTTGCCCAATGGGGAAAACACCGTGCCACTGCCGACCCGGTCATTGTAAATTATAAAGGTGATTACTATTTGTTCAGCACCAATCAATGGGGTTACTGGTGGAGCAGCAACATGCTTAACTGGAATTATGTTTCCCGGAAATTCCTTCGCCCCTGGAACACCGGCACCTATGATGAACTATGCGCACCCGCAGCAGGTATTATCGGCGATACCATGATCGTTTTTGGATCAACCTACACCGGGAAGTTTTCGATATGGATGAGTACCAATCCTAAAGGCAATGATTGGAAACCCCTGGTGGATTCTTTTGCCATTGGCGGATGGGACCCCGCTTTTTTTACAGACGAAGATGGCCGGTTGTATATGTATAATGGGAGCAGCAACAGGTACCCGCTTTATGGAGTAGAACTGAACAGGAAAACATTTGAACCCATTGGCACCCGGAAAGAAATGTATATGCTGGAAGACTGGCGCTACGGCTGGCAACGCTTTGGTGAATTGATGGATAATACATTTTTGGATCCGTTCATTGAAGGCGCATGGATGACCAGACACAAGGGGAAATACTATCTTCAATACGGTGCACCCGGCACCGAGTTCAGTGGCTATGCTGATGGCGTGGCCGTTTCAGATGATCCCCTGGGTGGTTTTACAAATCAATCCGACCCGTTGAGTATGAAAATTGGCGGCTTTTCCCGTGGTGCCGGGCATGGCGCTACTTTCCGGGACAAATGGAATAACTACTGGCATGTATCAACAAGTATTGTTTGTGTAAAAAACACTTTTGAAAGAAGAATTGGCATCTGGCCGGCGGGTTTCGACAAAGATGACCTGATGTGGTGTAATACCGCTTTTGGGGATTACCCGCTTAAGATACCAAATGCTTCAGATGGCGGGGCTTTTACAGGCTGGATGTTATTGAATTATAAAAAGCCGGTTACCGTTTCATCAACTTTGGGAGCTTATCATGCAAATAATGCCAACGACGAAAGCATAAAAACTTACTGGTGTGCCGCCACGGCAAATAGCGGCGAGTGGCTGCAAAGCGATCTTGGTAATGTATCAACTGTAAATGCCATACAGATCAATTATGCCGACCAGGATGCAGAATTCCTGGGCAAATCAGCAGGCGTGTATCACCAGTATAAATTGTATTATTCTGCCGATGGTAAAAAATGGAATATACTGGTTGATAAAAGCAACAACAAAACAGATGTGCCCCATGATTATATTGAACTTGAGAAACCCGTAGCCGCAAGATTTATAAAACTGGAAAATATACACATGCCCACCGGCAAATTTGCCATCAGTGGTTTGCGGGTATTTGGTAATGGGAACGGCATTAAACCGGCTGCCGTAAATAATTTTATTGTATTAAGAACCGGGAAAGACCTGCGCAGTGCTTATATTAAATGGAGCCCTGTTGATAATGCCTATGCTTATAATATTTACTATGGCACAGCGCCTGATAAATTATACAACTGTGTGATGGTACATGATATGAATGAGTATTGGTTTAAAGCCATGGACAGCAAGAAGGATTATTACTTTACCATTGAAGCCATAAATGAGAATGGCGTTAGCAATAAATTTAGCATCATCAAAGCCGGGCAAGCCGGGTAATTTTTTGAAGGAGCTAAACTTCGAAGAACAATTATATTTTGAAAATAAAAATTAAAGGGAAATGAAAAAGATCCAACTGTTGTTGCTGGCATTGATAATGATAACAACATTACCTGTACCCGCACAGAAAGCTGCTGATGCTAAAATGAAAAGCTTTGTTGATAACCTGATGAAGAAAATGACATTGGATGAAAAGATCGGCCAGTTGAATTTATTAACACCGGGTGGTGGCATTGCCACAGGCGCGGTAGTCAGTAAAGACGTAGAAGGAAAAATAAAAAACGGGCAGGTTGGCGGTTTGTTTGGCGTGATTGGCCAGGATAAAATTAGGCAGGCGCAGGATCTTGCTGTTACGCAGAGCCGCTTAAAGATCCCGTTACTTTTTGGTTCCGATGTTATCCATGGATATAAAACAACTTTCCCCATACCACTTGCGTTGTCTTGCAGCTGGGATATGGCCATGATAGAACGCAGTGCAAGAATTGCGGCTACCGAAGCTACTGCAGATGGGTTGAACTGGGCTTTTTCACCCATGGTGGATATCGCCCGGGACCCACGCTGGGGAAGGATCGCTGAAGGCTCCGGCGAAGACCCTTACCTGGGCTCCGGGGTTGCAAAGGCAATGGTAAAAGGTTATCAAAATGGCGATCTGGGCAAGGATAATACTTTAATGGCCTGTGTAAAACATTTTGCTTTATATGGTGCTGCAGAGAACGGCAGGGATTATAATACTGTTGACATGAGCCGTGTAAAAATGTATAATGATTACCTGCCTCCTTATAAAGCAGCGGTTGATGCCGGAGTTGCTTCTGTCATGACCTCGTTCAATACTATTGATAATATCCCTGCAACAGGCAATAAATGGTTATTGACCGACCTGTTGCGTAAGCAATGGGGCTTTAAGGGTTTGGTAGTATCAGATTATACCTCGGTCAACGAAATGATCGACCATGGGATGGGTGATCTGCAAACCGTATCTGCACTGGCATTAAATGCGGGCCTGGATATGGACATGGTTGGCGAAGGTTTTTTAACCACTTTAAAAAGATCTTTGCAGGAAGGGAAAACAACTCAAAAGAATATTGATGATGCGTGCAGAAGGGTTTTGGAAGCAAAGTATAAATTAGGATTGTTTGAAGATCCTTTCCGTTATTGCAATAAAGACAGGGCAGCCAGGGAAGTGTTGTCACAGGAAAAAAGAACTGCTGCCCGTGAATTTGCGTCACATTCATTTGTACTCTTAAAAAATGATCAGCAAACATTGCCCTTAAAAAAGACAGGAACGATTGCATTGATCGGTCCGCTTGCATCTGATAAAGCAAATATGCTCGGTACATGGGCTGTGTCCGGTAATGCTGATCTGTCTATACCGGTCATTGAGGGCATCAAAAATGTTGGCGGCAGTAATGTAAAGGTTAAATATGCAAAAGGAGCTAACATTGATAATGATACAAGCTTCGCTAAAAAGATAAACGTTTTTGGTACAAGGATAGATATTGATAATCGTACCCCACAGGAGATGATAGCAGAAGCGGTAGATATAGCCAACCAGTCTGATGTTATTGTAGCGGTAATTGGCGAAGCATCAGAAATGAGTGGAGAATCAGCAAGCAGGTCATGGTTAAACATACCGTGGAGCCAGCAAAATTTATTGAGAGAATTAAAAAAAACGGGTAAGCCATTGGTGTTGGTTATCATGGCAGGCCGGCCCCTTACGCTTAACTGGGAATCAGGCAATGCCAGCTCGATCTTATATGTTTGGCATGCAGGCCACGAAGCCGGTAATGCCATTGCGGATGTTTTGTTTGGCAACTATAATCCTTCCGGGAAATTAACTACCAGTTTCCCCCGTAACGTTGGGCAGGTACCTGTTTATTATAACCACCTGAATACCGGCAGGCCAAACCCCGGAGATAAGTTTGAAAAATTTCGTAGTAATTATTTAGATGTTGAGAACAGTCCTTTATTTCCTTTTGGTTACGGGCTTAGTTACACATCATTTAGTTATGGCGATATAAAACTCAGCAGCAATAACCTCACCGCCACCGGAAATATTACAGCAACAATTACCGTAACCAACAAAGGGGGTTTTGATGGCGAAGAAGTAGTGCAGCTTTACAGCAGGGATATAGCGGGTAGTATTGCAAGGCCCGTAAAAGAGCTAAAAGGATTTCAAAAAATAATGCTGAAGAAAGGCGAAAGTAAGGATGTAAGCTTCAGGCTAAGCCAAACTGACCTGAAATTTTATAACAACAACCTTGTTTTTGCTGCAGAACCCGGTGATTTTAAGTTATTTATCGGCAGCAACAGCCGGGATGTAAAAGAAGTCAATTTTAAATTAACCAAATAACGCGGGACGGATTATTTTCGGCACTCAATGATCAAATATGTCCAGGGTTTTCACATACACGCCGGCATTGGCGATAATTTAATATGACGGAAACAAAAAATATCATCTTCGACCTCGGCGGGGTATTACTCAATATCGACTTCAGTAAAAGTGTTGATGCCTTTGAAAAACTCGGTATTGAGAATTTCCAGCACATGTTTTCACAGACCATCGCAGATGAATTATTTAAAAGTCTTGAGACCGGGGATCTTGGCGAAGCTGATTTTTATGCTGCCATAAAAAAAAGAACAAAGATCGGCGTTACCAATGGAGAGATCGCTGATGCATGGAATGCGCTTATACTGAACTTCAGGCCCGCAAGTCTTGGCGCTTTGGAAAAACTTTCGTCAAAATATAAGCTGTACCTGCTGAGCAATACCAACAGTATTCATCATGACTGTTTTCAAAAAAAAATTACCGAAGAAGCCGGGAAACCCTCGCTGGATAACTATTTCACGAAGGCATGGTATTCGCACAAACTGGGGTTGCGAAAGCCGGGGGCAGCTATTTATGAATATGTTTTAGAGAATGGGAACCTGCTTGCTGCAGAAACCCTGTTCATTGATGATACATGGGCAAACATTGAAGCCGCACAAAGCCTCGGGTTTAAGACCCATCATCTTCAGCCAACAGAAAAAATAGAAGTCATACTGGAATAAACCAGGATTATTTTACTTCTTCAAATTCTATATAATCTTCCCGGGCAGGCTTGGGAGAACTCTCTTTTGAAGGGGAACTATCATTATTTGCCTGCTGCTGCTTCATATGCTCATTCATCCTGCTTTGCATCTCTCCCATTTTCTGCTTCACCTGTTTGGTACTTTGGTAGACGGGAATAATAAAGTCAAATACCAGTTTATATACCAGGTACAGTACAAAAAGTTCGAATAGTATCTTTAAAATGCTCATATGACAAAGTTATTGATCAAATACACCCGATCCTGTTAAATTTAGGATAATGGCCAAAATTATCAATAAGCGGTGTAGCTTTTGGCAGTTCCGGGGGCATTACTTATATTTGCAGCGGACAAAGAAGCAAATGAAGGGAACGGTGGCGTTCCCTTCTTCTTTTATCATGACTCAGGATACTACTATACAGGCTATTGAAAAACTGGTTACTCCATTATTGCAGGACGATATTTTTCTGGTTTCCATAAGAATAAAGCCTACCAATAATATCAAGATATATTTAGATGCTGACAGTGGACTGGGTATTGAGAAGTGCATCAAAATAAACAGGGCCCTGTATAAAATAATGGAAGAAATGGGGATGTATCCCGATGGTAATTTTTCCCTGGAGATCTCCAGCCCGGGTATTGATGAACCGCTGAAGCTTTTAAGACAATATAAAAAGAACATCGGCAGGAATGTGGAAGTAATAACAAACGATGATGTGAAGAAGGAAGGGAAATTAACAGCAGTAACAGAAGATGCAATAAATATAGAGTATACCGAAGGGAAAGGAAAGAAAGCAATAACAAAGAATGACGCGATCATCTTTACAGATATCAAACAGACTACGGTACAGGTAAAATTTTAATTATCTAACAAAACCCCCACCCCGGCGGGGATAAATCCCGATAGCTATCGGGAAAGTAGCCGGCGAGGAATATGGCAAGTATTAATTTAATTGACTCCTTCCAGGAGTTTAAAGAAGCGGAAAACATTGATCGTCCAACACTGATGAAGGTGATGGAAGACGTATTTAAAACACTCATCCGCAAAAAATACGGCAGCGACGAATGTTTCGACGTTATCGTTAACGATCAAAAGGGTGACCTGGAGATCTTCCGTCGCCGCACCATTGTTGATGATGATGACCTTTACAATACCCTCACCGAGATCGAGTATAAGGATGCGATCAAGATCGAACCGGATTACCAGGTTGGTGAAGAGCTGTACGAGGAAGTAGACATCCAGAAAGAATTTGGCCGCCGGGCTATCCTGGCCGGTAAACAAACGCTGGCAGCACGTATCAACGACCTGAAGAAAAATATCCTGATAAAGAAATATGAAGAGCGTGTAGGTGAAATTGTGAGCGGCGAAGTTTACCAGGTTTGGAAAAAAGAAACTTTGGTATTGGATGACGAAGGCAACGAGCTTTTATTACCTAAAACAGAGCAAATCCCGGCTGACTACTTTAAAAAAGGCGAGACCGTAAGGGGCGTTGTAAAAAAAGTAGAGCTGAAGAACAGCCAGGCGGTGATCATCCTCTCCCGGACAAGCCCTTCTTTCCTCGAAAAATTACTCGAAATAGAAGTGCCTGAAATATTTGATGGCCTCATTGTTGTAAAGAAGATCGTAAGGGATCCGGGTGAAAGGGCAAAAGTGGCCGTTGAAAGCTATGACGACAGGATCGATCCTGTAGGCGCCTGTGTGGGTATGAAGGGAAGCCGCATCCACGGTATTGTGAGGGAATTGAAGAATGAGAATATTGATGTTATCAACTGGACAAGCAACCACCAGTTACTGATCCAGCGTTCACTGACCCCTGCTAAAATTACCAGCATGGAACTTGATATGGAAAAGATGCACGCCAACGTGTATTTAAAACCCGACCAGGTTTCTTTGGCAATTGGCCGCAGAGGAGTTAATATAAAACTGGCCTGCGAATTGACAGGATTTGAGATCGACGTATTCCGTGATAACGAAGGGGAAGTGGAAGAATTTGATATTGATCTTGATGAATTCACCGACGAGATCGAACCATGGGTGATAGATGAGCTGAAGAGAGTAGGTTGCGATACGGCAAGATCAGTGTTGGAATTAACATCAGAAGAACTGGAACGCAGAACAGACCTGGAAAAGGAAACCATTGAAGAGGTAAGAAGGGTATTGAAAGAAGAATTTGGAAAGGAGTAACGGCAGGTATTAGGATAGAAAAGATTTTTTAGCATAATAAAGAAAAAATTCAGTCCGCTCTTGATGGCGGACGAACAAACAAACGAATGTCAGAAATAATTACACCAAGGTTGATGGCGGCAGCCAAAGAATTTAATATAGGGACATCTACCCTGGTAGACTTTCTTGTAACAAAAGGTTTTTCAAGCGATGATTTGAAACCCACATCCAAACTCACGGAACCGATGTACCGTGTGTTACAGTCGGAGTTCCAGCAGGATAAGGTTGCAAAACAAAAAGCCCAGCAGATCGATCTTCCAAAAGGCGCCAATGCAGGCGAACCCAAAAAGAAAAGGGATGAAGAAGACCTTTCTATAAAGAAAAAAGAAGCGGCCAAAGCCAAAGAAGCCAAACCACCTGTAGAAGAAGTAAAGCCTCCGGCACCCGAAGTTGCAAAACCTGAAGCGAAAGAAGAACCAAAGGAAACAAAAGAAAAGGAAGCTGCACTTACAAAGATCGAAGCGCCTGAACTGGAATCACCAAAGGTATTGGATAAGATAGACCTCGATGCGATCGATTCATCCACCAGGCCAAAAAAATCCGCAAAGAAAAAAGAAGAGCCTGTAGCGGAAGAGCCTAAGAAAGGAAAAAAGAAAACAGAAGAGGCTCCTGCCGAAGAACCCAAAAAAGCAAAAAAGAAAACAGAAGAAAAGGTAGTAGAAGAACCGGTTATAGAACCCAAGGTGGAAGAGCCTCAAAAAGATGCTCTGCCGGTTATTGAAAATATACAGGCAAAAAAATTATCCGGGCCCAAGATCATGGGTAAAATAGATCTGCCCGTTGATAATGATACTAGGCCTAAAAAGAGCGAAGACGAAAAACGCAAG
>DATHEH010000051.1:0-7035 GCA_035318685.1 Ferruginibacter sp. | reverse complement strand
CACACAAACTGCCACGGGGCTTAGTGGCGGCAGCCATACAGTTACGGTAAATGCATTCAATAGTTGCTCTTCAACCGCAACGGTTATGATTACCGAGCCTGCTGCATTAACACATACATTAAGTATAAAGCAACCGGGTTGCGGCGTAGCAACGGGTGCCGTAACGGTAACCGAAAGCGGCGGTACGGCGCCCTATACTTATGCATGGTTTCCTGCCGGAGGCAGCGGCGCAACAGCAAATAACCTGGCGCCGGGAAGCTATACTGTAACAGTTACAGATAGCCGCCTTTGCTCCGAGACCATCAACATAATCATTGCAGAAGTTGCCCCACCTGTAATCACTATCTCTAATGTTAAAGATGTAAGCTGTTCGGGATCAACCGATGGATCTGCCACAGCCACGGTAACAGGAGGTAATGCGCCTTATTTATTTAGCTGGGATACAAATCCTGTACAAAACACAGCTACTGCAATAAATCTTGCTCCGGGAACTTACACTGTTACGGTCCTGGATAATAATGGATGCATTGTATCAGCGCCCGTACAAATATTACAACAACCAAACGGGTTCTGTGGCGATGTTTATTTTCCCAATGCATTTACACCGAATGGTGATACAAGGAATGACGGCTTTGGTCCGTTAGGAAATGTTGCCGCGGTCAGTAATTATCACCTGGAGGTCTATAACCGGTACGGGGAACTGGTATTTGCAACTAAAAACCCTTTTGAAAAATGGGATGGTTATTATAAGTCTAAAATAAATGTACCCGGTAGTTATACCTGGCACGTCAGCTATACATTCAAAGGCCGTTCACGATCAGAAAAAGGATGGGTTACGATAATAAAATAGCATTGATTAAGCAGTAAGTTCCACACCGCCGCTTCTTGGCAGTATTTTAATTTTACCTGGTTCATTCTTTATATCCTCCGGGAAATCATCAGCCTGCAATTCAATTCTTCTGGTTATATCACTTAAAGAGGAAAGACGCTGTATCGTATAGGGAATGGTATCCAGCCCCGAAGCAAATTTCAGGATATAACTATAAATACCGAACAGGCTACCGGCCATGATCGCAGGGTTTTGCATATTCCTGGATACCAATAAAGAAACAGTGATAACCACCAACACCATTATTTCCATAAAGCCAAAATTCCACGCTTCCTTGTCTGAAATACGAACCTGCCATTTACGTAAATTATTATAATGGCTGCGTATGATCGTGTTATTACCGGTAGAGATTATATCAACCTGTTTTTCCAGCTCATCATTTTTTAATTTGTTTAGCTGTTTCATTTTCTTACCATAAAAATGACTGATGATAATTACCGGCGCTAATATTGCCAGGCAGATACCAACGATGACCTTATCATAAAAGAATAATAAGATCAATGAACCAAGAATATTATAAGCTGCCTCTATAACATAAACGAGATCGTGTTCTAAAAAATCAACAAATTCCCTGGCGAGTGTGGAATGGGCGCTTAATTTGGAGACCCCTGTTTTATGATGACGACGACTTAAAAACTTTGTGACGAGCGAAGTGTAAATGGCGGAATAGGTACGGGTGTCATACATGTGACGAATGGTACCAACTACCAGGTAGGCAAGATGGACAATTACCAATACGATCAATCCGTGGTAACTTCCTTTTATAAGATCATTAATGGCCTCGCCAAAAAAATAGAAGCGAAGCAGGCCGCCTAACATTTCCAGTGAAAAAAGGGAATACGTAAATACCAGCTGGTATTTATGCTTCATCATAAGGCTGCGCAGTATTTGAAAACGGGACATAATGCTGTTCTTTTGATTCGTGGATCAACTATTAAATAGCCAAAGGCTGTTCAAATTTGTAATGGTGGTTAGTAAGACCGGGGAAACAGGGTTATGTTTAACTGTTATGGATGGTTTCTCTTTCGGTCACCGAATTATTGATGATACCGGTCACCAGACCACAACAATTAACCGAGCCGCATTGGCAGTAAAAAGGCTCCATATTTTCATCCAGAAAGGTTGCGTAGTTGAGGGTTAGTTCTTCGCCTTTATTGATATTTCTCAAGGCCACTACATTTAATCCTTCATAGGTGGTATTTGGTTCACAACTGTGATTTTGAGGAGCCCAGCCGGACGGATTGTTATCCCACAGCAAAAATACCTCTTTACTCAGAGGATATGCGTATTTCCGGAAAGTTTCCTTTTCCTTAACATTCCAATAACGCTCTACATACGTACGCGTTACCACACGCTGGGCCATCTCTTCACCTTTGAAGATCAATTCATTAGCACGGATATGTTGCGTTGCATATATACCATACCCGGCAATTGCATTGCCCTTCATAGTATATTTTTTTTGCTTGCTTCGGTACCGGGCCAGCCCCTCATCAATGATCTTTTTAAGAAATCCGGCCTGGCCGATGCCGTCTGTTTTTAAGATATAATCGGCGGATCCTTCATAACCATCTTTATAAAAAACAGAGCAGGTAAAATTTATTTCGAGGAAGAACAGTTCTCTTTTCTCATTCATCCTGAAGTCGAGCCTTGCATAACCCGCACCGCCAAAGCCCCTGAAGATCCTTAACGCAGCATCCTTCAATTGTTTTTCCAATGACGGATCAATAACGGGAATATTTGCTTCGGGATGTAGCTCGGATGTTTTTAATGCATAGGTCTTAAAATGAAAGCCCTTGGGAAAAATATATTCTATCGGCTTAAACACTGTACAGGTCTTTTCATCACCCGCATTCGCAACAACCATTACGGTGAACTCCCGGCCATCAATATATTCCTCGATCAGCAACGGGCCGTATTCATCAATGATGGATGCAGATTTTTTTAAGAGAGATTCTTTATCATGAACCAGGGAGTGCTCATCAATACCCAAACTATCACCCGCCTTATCGGGCTTTACAAACAACGGGTATTGTAAATGCCGGCATTCTTTTTCCAAATGATCAACAGATTCCACCAGGGCAAAGGCGGGTGTTTTGATTCCTTCGGTGTATGCCACGTATTTCATCAGGTCCTTGGGTGGGTCGTATAACACCGAAGTTGGGCCGGTGAACGGCATTTCAAGCAGCTCCAAAAAATAAATAACATCAATAGAAGGAACACTCCATTCCAGGTAACCTTCGCAAAGGTTAACAAAGATGTCGTACTTTTTTTTCTTTAACTCTTTAAGTTGTTTATAAGTAGTAAGCTTGTTTAGCAGAACGTGGTCGAACTGTGCATTGGGCATCAGGTGGCTGAGGTCCCTTGGCGGATCATAATTCTGGTAATCTACATCTGAAGTAGAATAATCGGGCTGAAGAACGCAAACTTTCATGCTGTTTATTGTTTCCCGCTATGCCATAAGTAAATTATGCATAACGTCTTTTCATTTCCTTTGCCGACTGGCGGGCAAAAGCATCATTTATAATTTCTACCACCAATTCTGTAAAAGTATTTTTACTAAAGCGTAAGATAGCGCCGATAGAAGTATAATCTTCATCTTCGCTAAGCCCGCATTGTGCATTCACTTCCAATACATAGATCTGCCTTGTCTCTTTATCCATCCTAAGATCGATCCTGGTATAACCCTTTCCTTTGGTTGCAACATAGGCATCCCAGCTTATTTTTTTTATTTCATCTATCAGTGAAGCATCGGGTAAGGCGTATTCATAAAAATCGCCCTCATTGGGCATGGGTTCCTCTTCCTCGTAGATCTCCCAGAGCCTGTCAAAAGACAAGAACTTTTCCTGCTCCGGTAGCGAAGGATGGAACACCCTTTCTACCGGGGTATATATTTTAGCGTCTTTAGGGTTATTATAAGAGCCGGTGATCAACACCGTATATTCAGGGCCCGTAATAAAAGCTTCTGCAATAAGTCCGTCTGCAGCCAGGTTCCATCCCCTATAACCCTCGAACATTTTATTTACCTGTTCCTGGAGTTCTGCGTCATCGTTAACCACATTTTTGATACCAACTCCCATGCTTCCTCCCGAAACAGCGGGTTTGAGTATTATTGGGGAACCCATTCTTTCAAATAGATTTTTTAGCCCGCGTTCTTTACTGCTGATCGCTTTCCACCTGGCCGAAGGAACCCCGGCCCTGTCAAACGCACGTTTCATTGGTATCTTGGAAGTAGTGATGGCATAAAAATAGGCGTCGGAGCCTGTGTATAATAACCCCTTCTCCTCCAGTAAGCGAACAACAGATATCCCGGGAGTGCCGTTTACTTCATCGCCATCACAAATATTAAAAACTACGGGGACCCTGGTACCAAACTCTTTTTCTGCAGAAATGGATTCTATTACTGCGGCATAATTATTCATGGTAACCGGTTGCCACTTCCATTCAACACCCAGCTCTTTGAATGTCTTTTCATATTCGGCAATGCTTTGGGAAAAGTCATAGTAACATTCAATATTGGGGTCGTTACTTTCCAGGTGAGGAGCCAATACCCAGACCTTGAGTTGCTGGTATGAAACGGAAGATGATAATGGGTTAGATCTTGCCATACAATAAAAAAGCCGTTTACAGGGACAGCTTTTGTTTTACCTGTTGTTTAATAAAATCGGTTAACTGGTATCTGGATAGCGTCCCCACTGAAAGATGGGAAGCGCCGTTTATTAATTGTAAACATTCCCTGTTGCCGCAGTTACAAACAAAAGGCTGTGCCATTTCCCATTCTGTTGAGGGATAAAAAAATGTAAGCTCATCACCAGGCTGTAATGGTGTTAAACATACAAGCTGCATGGTTGTGGTGTTAAAAAAAACATTCGGCAAACAACTGTGGTTTATGTATTGCAAAAACTCGGGCATCAGCGTAATGTGCCTCTCAGCGCCGGTTTGCACAGTTAAGTACGTGGCATACGTTTGTGTAACACCGGCACCAAAAGTACTGATCAGGTCACCTGGTGAAAAACTAACGGCTGCGTGTAATGATTTTTGGTTGGAAGAATTATTCAGTAATACATTTGCAAAAACGTGGTTACTGATAACTTCGAATTTTGGGGTAGTAATTGTAGTTGTTATCATGCGGCTTTAGAATGGAATAACCTGTAAAAGTTTAAAATAATTGAATTTTGATTTATTGGTATCTTAATAACTTATAGTAAATGTATAAAAGCATTGATTAATAAAAAAGATTATTACCCATTATTATTGATTCGTGGATTAATAGGGATAATGTGTGAATAACCGCTGTATGTTGTTTTAATCGTTATCCGGATTGATCCATCTCTTTGGTCATGGTTAATCCGTGGAGCCGTGGCCCGGCGGTTAAAAGTATAAATGCGGTTATTTTTGCGGTAAATGATTGATATGAAAATAATTTTATTGTAACTTTATAGTAGTCGTTATTTATTTGAAAAGCATCTTTTATGGGATTATTACATCAAATGAATGAGTGGAGCGCAAAGCATCATCCCAAATGGCTTGTTATTTTAAGGGTTGCTCTTGGCTTGTGCCTCTTTATCAAAGGTTTTGAATTCATACAAAACAGTGTTATTCTTTCAGACGTTATTTCACAAACGCCCTTTATTAAGAATGCCACCTGGCTTGCATCTTTAATACCCTGGTTACACCTGCTTGGAGGAAGCCTTATCCTTGTGGGGCTTTTCACAAGGCTTTCCTGTTTGATACAGATACCCATTTTGCTGGGTGCCGTGTTCTTTGTAAATGCAAGGCAGGGAATTATTTCAGGAGGATCTGATCTTATGTTCTCGGTCATCATTCTTATATTACTGGTCTTCTTTTTTGTAGAAGGAGGAGGACCCATATCAATGGATAATTACTTCCGCAATTATTCAAAGATCAACAGGGAGCATTAAAAGACCAGGCACAAAAGTTTGCAAAAAAAAGAGGCTGTTTTAAACGGCCTCTTTTTATAATATTCAAATGGTCCTATTGTATGATAACTTTACCGGTTGCAAGGACCTCGCCGTAATAGTCTGTTACCATAATAGTATATAACCCTTTGGAAAGATGCGCTGCGCTGACATCCATACTGCTATAGGGAGCAGTTATGGGAAATAGTTTATCATAGACCCTCCTCCCATTGTTATCATACATAATTAAATGCCGTTTGAATCCAAACGATGTATAGCCTGTATAATACCTTACTTTAAATAATCCGCTGCTTGGATTCGGAGTAACGAATAACCTGCCGGAAGCAGAGTCTTTGATGTTAACCGCATTTGATAAAGCCGTACATACTGTGCCTGCTGTTGCGCTGGCAGTATATGATCCCAGGTCATCAACACTGACAACCCTTGTTGAGGCTGTTGCACCAGGTATTGCCACCCCGTTCTTATACCAAACAATAGAAATGCCCGGACCCGGTGGCGTTACTGTTGCAGTAAGTGTAGTTAACATACCGGGCAACAAGCTTGTATAAGGAGAAGCCGAAATAGAAATAGCCGGTTGTATATTTATGGATACCGTTACACTTGCGCATGCGGTGCTGTTGCACGTGCCCTCGGCCCTTACATAAAAAGTAGTAGTGCCATTAACGGGAATATTATTGAGTGTTGCACCTGTTCCTACAGCAGTACCGCCACAACTGCCGCCATACCATTTCCACGATGCGCCGGCTCCCAATGAGCCTCCGGTTATACTTAAGTTAACTGTGGTAGCGCCGCAGCTGGTGATGATGTTTGAATTAGCTGCTGTCGCTGCCGTTGAAACAGACAATATAGTAACAGACGTTATAATTGAAAAAGCAGGACAACCACCTGCAGCTGCGATACTATAAGTAACCGTGTAAGTTCCTTGTGTACTTGCTGCCAGGTTAATAGCTCCGGTTGCCGGATCAATTGATAAGCCAGCGCCTGAACTATAAACACCACCCGCGGTACCCGTCCTGGTAACCGATGCTGTGCCGGTGTTGCAATAAGGAGAGCCAGTGTAAGTTATTGTTGCCGATGGCGGGGCATTCAATACAAATGCTGTTGTTGCCTGGAATTGAGGACAGGCGCCACTCGGGGCAATTGTATAGGTAACGGTATAAGAACCTGCTGTACTTGTTGCAAGATTAATGTCACCGGTAGCCGCATTAA
>DATHEH010000050.1:0-2698 GCA_035318685.1 Ferruginibacter sp. | reverse complement strand
ATTCATAAAATTTTTAGCTGCAGACCTATAAGGTTTTTAAAACCTTATAGGTCTTGATTCTTTAATCATTAACTTCTTTATCAATTTTATTATTTAAATATAATGCCCCAATTATAAAACACAAACCCGCAACGCCAATAGGATACCAAAGTCCCACCAGCGGATCTTTTACAAAAGTGGTAGATAATAATGTCGCAATGAAAGGCACCAGTCCGCCAAACACGCCATTGCCAATATGGTAAGGCAGGCTCATCGATGTATACCTGATCTTTGTAGGGAACAGTTCTACCAAAAATGCAGCGATGGGCCCATAGGCCATTGTTACAAAAACGATCATGATCCAGACAAGGAAGATGAATTTCCATTTGAATGCCGTTACTAATACTTTATCTGAGTAAACAGGTTTTGTATCAACCTTGATGGAAGGTATGTATTGATACATAGCGATCGTATCAGCGCTGGTTACCGAAAATTTTCTCCCATCACTTAAAACCCAATCCGTTTTACTATGTTGCACTGTTTTATTCAACATCGGGTTTGCATTTTTGATCGTATCCATCCTGATCAGCTTTCCATTGATGGAAGAATTTGCCATTCTCATTCCCTGCCTGTGCCATTCCTTTGCATCAGCATTTTTTAACATCGTATTGAATATCGGCCGGTAAAAAATTACGCCCAGCAACATGCCGGTAAGCATGATCCATTTTCGCCCAACCTTATCACTCAGCCAGCCAAAAAATAAAAAGAATGGCGTTGCCAGCGCTATGGCCCATAATAATATCTCCCGGTTCTGCATGAATTCGATCTTCACCGTATTCTCTAAAAAACTTTGTGCATAGAATTGCCCCGTGTACCATATAACACCCTGTCCCATCACAGCGCCAAACAAGGCCAGCAATACCATTTTAAAATTTCCGCGGTGGCCAAAACTTTCCTTTAACGGGTTCACGGATGTCTTTCCTTCTTTTTTTAATGCGGAATATAAAGGTGATTCCTTCATCCTTAAACGGATGTAAATGGAAACTCCAACAAGCAGGATTGATATCCAGAAGGGATATCGCCATCCACCCCATTCTGCATTAAATGCTGTATCGCTCATGTTTGCTTTTACCGCCATGATAACCCCAAGCGCCACGAACAAACCCAGGGTTGCCGTGGTTTGTATCCATGCCGTAAAATATCCTCGTCTCCCCGCCGGCGAATGCTCGGCCACATAGGTTGCAGCGCCTCCGTATTCACCGCCCAGGGCAAGGCCCTGTATCAAACGCAGCAGCAGTACCAGCATTGGCGCGACAATACCAATGGCTTTATAGGATGGTACAAGCCCGATCAAAAAAGTGGAACCGCCCATTAAGACCAGCGTTAGTAAAAAAGTATATTTCCTGCCGATCATGTCACCCAGTCTTCCGAAGACCAATGCGCCGAAGGGCCGCACCAGGAATCCTGCAGCAAAGATGGCCAGTGTACTTAACAGGGCGGCGGTGTCATTTCCTTCGGGGAAGAATTGAACAGAGATGGTTTTGGCAAGCATGCCGAAAATATAAAAGTCGTACCACTCTATCAAAGTGCCGAGCGAAGACGAAAAGATCACTTTACCGATCCCTTTTACCCGTGCTGTTGCCATATTTATCTTTTATACGAAATTTGAGAAGCACAAACATAAATATATTAAATTGCTGTCAAAGTAAACAAGGTTAAATGTCATACCCCTACCAGATAAGATCATTGGAACAATACCACAGCGAATACAAACGCAGTGTAGAAGATCCCGAAGGATTCTGGGGAGACATTGCTGAAAAATTTTATTGGCGCAAAAAATGGAGCAAGGTTTTGGAATGGAATTTTACCGAACCAAAAGTAAAATGGTTCAAAGATGCCAAACTCAACATCACAGAGAATTGCATTGACCGTCATTTAAAAGAGCTCGGTGATAAGCCTGCCATCATCTGGGAGCCCAATAACCCCGAAGAAAGAGTAAGGGTTGTTACTTATAACCGGCTACATAAAAGGGTTTGCCAGTTTGCACAGGTATTAAAGAACAATGGTGTAAAAAAAGGTGATCGTGTTTGTATATATATGGGTATGGTACCCGAACTGGTCTATGCTGTTCTTGGCTGTGCCCGTATCGGCGCTATACACAGTGTGATCTTCGGGGGCTTCAGTGCACAAAGTATTGCTGACAGGCTGGACGATGCACAGGCCGAATTCATTGTTACCTGCGATGGTGCTTACCGCGGCGGAAAAGATATTGCATTAAAATCCCTCATCGACGATGCATTGGTAGGGAACAAAACCGTAAAGCGTGTTATTGTTTACACAAGAACAAGAACACCGGTCTCCATGATAAAAGGAAGAGATGTATGGTGGGAAGACGAAATGGAATTTGCAGAGGCACAAATTGAAAAGGATGGCGTGGTCTCTTTTCCTGCAGAAGAAATGGATGCCGAAGACCCTTTGTTCATTTTATATACATCGGGTTCTACGGGCAAACCAAAAGGTGTGGTGCATACCTGCGCAGGCTATATGGTATGGACCAACTACACGTTTGTAAATGTTTTTCAATACCAGCAACCTGATGTATTTTTTTGTACGGCTGATGTTGGCTGGATAACAGGGCACAGTTATATTATTTATGGGCCCCTCAGTGCAGGAGCAACGGGTTTGATGTTTGAAGGCATTCCAACTTACCCTGATGCGG
>DATHEH010000049.1:0-14483 GCA_035318685.1 Ferruginibacter sp. | reverse complement strand
ATAAGCTGTTCCTGCTGTACCGGTAAAAGTTGATGTGGCGCTTGTTGGTGTAGTTACAGTTCCGCCTGATCCCGATACAATACTCCATGCTCCTGTGCCTATTGAAGGTGCATTTGCTGCAAGCGTAACTGTTGTTAATCCGCAAGTGGCGGCACTTGTTTGATCGGCACCTGCAGCTGATGTTGTTGGAGGAGCGCTCACTACAACAGCGATCGTGGCATCAGGACTAACACATCCGCTTACTGTCTGCGTGACTGTGTAATTGATAGTTCCAACAGCTGTTGTCGGGGGAGTTGGCGCAGTAGAACTCCCACCGCTTATGGTAAACTGGATATCATTGAAACTCCTGTATCCGCCAGAACTGCCGATAACATTGATCGTACCTGTTACTTCGGTTAATGGAAATGCCGGGTTGTCGCCTCCGATATTTCCATAGCCCGCTGAAGCCCGGATACTATAGTCGCCTGCAGTGATAATGGTATAGTTAAACGTGTTTGCTATTGTTACTGATGTACCACCAGCAGTTAGTGTAGTGTTGGTAGAAGAAGTAGCAATTGCGGTTCCCCCGCTATTATATAATGACAAAACAAGGCCGGTCACATTTTGCCATGCCGGTATATAATAATCCAGTGTGGTAATGGTGACATTGGATGCAGTTGTAGTAAAGTTTGTTCTGTTAGTACTGGGGCCAAACTGACCATCTATAAAAGTTACATTAGTTAGTATAGCTGTTCCCCCTACAGATCCTGAGGTATACCCGGTACCCCAAAATAGATTTGTACCTGTTGCCGTTAATTGAACAGCGGTTGCATTCTGGCAATAATTTACAGGGCTTGTTACTGTTGGTGCAGCTGGTGTAGCGGTTACTGTTATACCCGCTGTTGCTATACAGCCGCCTGCAACAGTATAAGTAACCGTATATGCACCCGCCGTGCTT
Source organism: Ferruginibacter sp. (assembly GCA_035318685.1). Lineage (GTDB taxonomy): Bacteria > Bacteroidota > Bacteroidia > Chitinophagales > Chitinophagaceae > Ferruginibacter. The sequence continues at coordinate 13,546 of DATHEH010000049.1, read as the reverse complement.
GTACTTAAGGTAATGGCACCAGTTGTTGCATTAATAGATAATCCTGCCGTGGAAGAATATGTTCCGCCTGCTGTTCCTGAAAATGTTACAGAAGCTGTTCCTGTTTTACAATAAGGTGACCCGTCATAAGAAATAGTAGAACTCGTTGCAGCTGTTTTTACATTTGTATAAGCAGTAGCAGTACAACCACCTGAAGTAACCACTACCGTATATAAACCGGCGTATGCAGAAGTATAGGTAAGCGTTGGGTTTTGTGAAGTAGAAGCAAAGCTATTGGGGCCTGTCCATGCATAAGTAGCTCCACCTATTGTTGTTGCTGTAAGGTTGAGCGCTGACCCAACGCATACAGGTCCATTATTTCCTGCTCCATCGGGAGAATTATATAAGGTAGCAGCCTGTGTGGAATTTAATGCAGTATGGTACACCAGTGCATCATCCAGTGATCCGTTAAAATAATAGCTGGTTGGAACGGAAGGCCAGGCGCCCAAATTGTCGTATCCTATTCTCCAGTAACCGGTAATATTTTCAGCAACGGTATTGGCATTAGAAGCAACCTGTACACCATCAATATATAAAACCATACCCGATGTGCCGGACATAGTAGCAGTTGCAAGATGCCAGTTATTATCATTATAAGATAAGGGAGAATTAATTGTTACCGTCGTTCCCGTATAAGTACCAAAATAAACCTGGCCTGCATTGTTCATATAAATTTTGCGGTCATGAGATGCACTTAATCCCGTTTGGGCACTTCCAAATCCCATTAACATCCCACCCGAGGCTGTAGCTGTTTTAAACCATATGGAGGCAGTAAAATTGGTGGGGTTTACGTAAGAGTTGGCAGTAGAAACGTATTGCGTACTTCCATTGAAAGTATAGGCCCTGTTGGCAATACTAAAGCGGTCAGTAGTCAGCGCAGGAGCGTTTTGAAGTGTACCATTATTAGCCCCCGCTTCATCATTGGCATTGCCGGTAAACTTATAATTCAATATAAGATTGGAAGTGGGTATTTGAGAAATATTCAGAGATACACAGGATGTAGCCTGGCTTCCGCTAAGAGCTGTACTCAATCCTCCTTCAGTAACTGCATATACTCTCCAGTAATATGTAGTTGAGGCCGTCAAACCTGATTGTGCCGAAGAAGTTGCAGCAGCTGCGGTTTTGCTTATATAAGTATAATTTGTGCCGTCGGTAGAACGATATATTGCAAAGCCTGATTCGTTGGAAGAATTATCCGTCCAGTTAAGTGTCATTGACGTAGTGGCAATACTTGTGAAACTTAATGAAGAAGGTGCTATAGGCACAGGAGGTGTAAATGCATATACTTGTCCGGTTGCCGGCCTGGCAGAAATAGTAGTTGTTTCGATTGTAGAACTTACGACCGGACTGGTGCCGGCGTTATTCAGAGAACGAAAGGTTCCGCTGCCTGTACCTGTTGTGGAAATGCCAATGCTGGCCGAGGGACCCGATATGGGGGAAGCTGTATTATCACCCCTGTAAACAAACTCTACTTTACCTGATCCTTCATATAATTTTACCTGAAAAGAGATCCTGGGAGTAGTGGTCGTATAGTCCCACTTCATATTCAAACACTGAACGGTGAATATCCTGCTTCCTGCAGATCCGGAACTGAGGTAGGAAACATCAGTAAGATTGGTTACTGACAGGTCATCCCAAAGAGGAGCTAATATTGGCCGTGCAGCCGTACCGGTTGCAAGGTTATTAACATAAAAATAAGCGCCTCCCCCATCAAGTGCCAGGGATGTTCCAAGAGCCATCCATCCGTTGGAACTTGCAGATATGGTGGTATAGCGGGTGCCCATATACCAGAAATCAAAACCTATTGGCAGGTTATTGTAAGCTGATTCATCAATAGAACCGGTGGAGCCAGCAGTTGTGGCACCTGATAAAGCAGTAAAAGTTCCACTGGAAGCGGCAAAAGTATAGTTGGTTATCGTTTGGGCAGATAACTGTAAGCCTATAAAAAAGAATAGAATACCTGCCAGTGACCTTTTTATCAGTAAAGTGGAATTGTATAATTTTTTCATAGGAAATAAATTTCAGATAGCAGTGTTCTTGCAAACCCTCTATCCTACACCAGCTTTATTAAAGTAACTGCAACTCCGTTTCTGCAATTTTTAAAGATCTTGCATCCGGCTGAGTTGTATATGCTATACGTAATTTGCCTTTGTGATAATCAATACCTGCATTTTTATCGAGTAATAAACTAAAATGCCTTACCAGGTTTGGAGCATAAAGCGCCATCCCGTTCGCTATCCCAATACGTGTTACTTTGCCCTGCATTGAAATATGATCAACAGAAATATCTCCATATACTGACATATTTCCTGTACGGTTAAAATTTATTTTGAGTTTGGGTATTGAATCCTTTTTCATTTCAAACGATGCCTCAGAAATAGTTACATTGGTTGTTGATTCACCCCTTCGGATAATTACAGGTATACTGATGCCAAAGACTGCAACTAAATTCACAGATATAGATGTGGAATCTTTTACAGCTTCAGTTTCACCAAGTGGTTTCTTATCCGGTTCGGCCCTGAAATAAATATGCGAGCGATATTCACCCGGCTCCATTTCATTGGTATTGATGAGCTGGATCTTTATGGACTGGGCCTCTTTGGGGCCCAGAACTACGTTGCGGGGGAAAAAGCGAAAATATTTATCTGCAAAGTTCTGACCCGGATCAGGGGAACTGATGGTTTCAAAGGCTCCGGCTTCATTCATCCTGGATTGCACAACGGAAACAAGATACCTGACGGTATCATTACCCGTGTTTGCCAGGTTAATGGTCTGGGATCTTTTGGAACCTTCAAAAACAATTCTTTTTGGATATAAAAGCAGGTCTCCCTGGGCTTGTGCCTGTATGGAGAATAAGGTAGTTCCCAAAAAGACAAGGAAGATATATGTGGAATGATATCTTTTTATCCGCGTTTCAGCGATCAAAGGGTTTTTCAAGATTGGATTTTTTAAATCATGAAAAAAACGCCGCAGGACATGCAGCGCGCTCTTTCATGAGGAATTTTTTAGTTGTAGTTAACGGTTACAAATAAACCTGAAAGACTGCCGGCTTTTGTATAAGTTCCGCTGGCCTGGCCAACACCAACGTTCAAGGTTGCCCCAACGTAAATGTCCAAAGCTCCTGCAACCAAATTGGCTGAAGCGCCTTCATCACATGTAAAATCACTTACCGTCATGGTTTGAACGCCATTTGATAGCGTGATTGGCGCACCCGGGATAGCGATTGAAAAACCACTGGTTCCCTGGCCCGTTACGTGGAATACAGCAGTTGTTGGTGTAATACCACCTGTTGGTATACTGGCACCACCTGTTGGTGAAACGCCATTAGCCCAATTTAATACTACTGTACCGGCTGTAGAACTGGCCGCAACTGTACCAAAATGCATATCAGTTGTTTTAGAAATTGCAATAGGTGTTACAAGTACAGCTGTGGTACTGGCAAAAGCGGTTGACTGTGCAAAAGAATTAGCAGCAAGGCTGATCATTAAGATCGCAATTGTAAAAAATTTGGTCTTCATTTTTGTGGTTTTGAGGTTTTGTGGTTTTTTAAAAATATTGTTTTGTGTAATTCTGAATGCAATGTATGGTGGAAATATACTACCCGTCACATTTAACGGTATTTACTTCGATCTTTAGGTAGTAATACTTAGGGATAATAGCCTTAACCACATATGGTTACTAAAACACATTCATGACACATAAATGTGACAAAGCCGGTCAACAAAAGAAATCGTAATCCGGATGTACTTACCCGTGTATTTATTTATACTGAAGGTGGAATGCTGTGAGCGCTGCGGGAATATGCCAGGCGCTATTATCTTTTTCTCCGTAATATGGGATAAAACCAGCCGATGGTTATTATAGTATGGAAACAATAAGCCCTGGAGATATTTTAAAGCCGTTTTCTTAAATTGATCAGCTATTGCTCATTTAACCTGAATCGTTTTGCAATGGTTGCAAGTTCGGCAGCATTCAAAGAAGTAGTTTTCTTAAGGATGGAGATAAAATGATCCACTTCCGGCTGGCTGGCCGGGCAACCTACGTTCTGGCCTTTAATAGAACCATCCGCCTGTGGCTTTCTTACCTGTGAATCGAAAAGTAAATAACCATCCTTATCAAGAATGACCCAGTAAGGGAGGCCCTGCTCCTTTCCATTGAATTTCTCCATCATCTCAAGGCCGCCAGGATTTTCCAGGTTTTGTTTGCCCTTGCTTTCCAGTACAGTAATATGTGTTATCACAAAATTATCATCAAAATATTTTTTACAGGAAATGTCATTTAGCGCATTGTCCATTTTATGGCACCAGCCACACCAGGAAGCATGGAACATCAATAATACCTTTTTGTTTTTGACAGTTGCCTCTGTAACCGCCTTTTCTAAAACAATACTTGCAGGAGCCGCCGTTGTCTGAGCATCCAGGTTGAATGATACAACCATGGCAAGGATAAATATTGAAAACCGCATTGATCTCATAATTTATATTTTAAGGAACGAATCATAAAGTTATTGATTTTAGGGTGGCACATCTGTTTTTAGTTTTGCAAGCGAAGAATAGCCTTTTACTTTAGTTCCTGTGCATTAATGATATTATACGGAAGATATTCCCTGAAAAAGGCCGGGTCACCGGAAATAAACCAGCTAAATCGCCTTCGACAAACTCAGGCTGACATTTTTTTATAATTTTACCATCGTAAAATCATCCATATGCAAGCGATCATTGAGCAACTGGAAAAGATCATAAAAGACTATGCCCCGCAATTACAACAATTGGACGAAAAGGATTTTTCTTTCAAGCCATCTCCCACCAGGTGGAGCGGAAAAGAATTCTTAGGACACCTCGTTGATTCGGCACAAAATAATATCCGCCGCTTTGTAGCAGCACAGTATGAAGAAAGACCATACATTGTTTATGCGCAGGAAAAATGGGTTGCTGCTGCAGATTATCAAAACTACCCGCTGGCCGACCTGGTAAACCTGTGGATACTGATCAACAAACACATGGTGATCATTCTTAAAAATACCCCGGAAGATGTTTCAGCAAGAGAGGTACAAACAGGAGAAATACATTCCATCAAATGGCTGGCGGCAGATTATAATACACACCTGCTGCATCACCTGCACCAGGTATTGAATTTAGATCCTATGCCTTATCCCTGATGATTACCGCATCAATATCGTTGTGCCCTGTTTCCTGTGAACAATGCCATCCACGTCAACAGCTTCTATCATCCAGACAAAAGTTTGCATTTCCTGCGGTTTACCATTTTTCATACCATCCCAACCCGGCCTGTCATTTTGCATCTGGTATATCATTCTTCCCCAGCGGTCGTAGATCCTGAAATAATTAACCCTGTCGAAACCGTACAGTAATGGGCGGAGGTAGTCATTTATTCCATCATTGTTTGGCGTAAATGAGGTAGGTACATAGATCTCTACCTTCCTGAGCGCATGTACAAACTGCGTATCTACCGTTACGCAACCTACGGGGGTTTTTAATTCAATAGTATATAATGTTGAATTTATTCCTTTAAAAACAGGTGAATAGCTTGTACGGTTATCCAGGCTGGTGGCGGGTTTCCATAATACACTGGTGCCCACCTGTCTTGCCTGTAATTGTTCAGGAAAATTAAAGATGGCGGTCTTATCAGGATACCTGATGCCGGGAACGGGTGCCTCAATACTCATATTCATTTGCTTTGTGGTTATAACCTGCGGACATAAAGGCAAATGAACTGATAAACTTACGGTATAATTACCCGGTGCCGGGTAATTGTAAGCAGGATTACGGCCGGCAGCAACGTCACCATTACCGAAATCCCATAAATAAACGATGTTGTTATAAATATTATTTATTGTTTTATTTACGATAGCCAGGTCCGTGAAGGTACATACCGGTTGTTTTGCAATATCAAAATCAGCATTGGCCAGCGGGTAAACGCGTACACTAAATGAACTGTCATCCACGCATCCCCTGTCAGAAGTTGCTACCATTTTTACCATGTAGTCTCCGGGTAATGGATAATTATGCGTAACATCTGTAAATATAGACGAGGTGCCATTTCCAAGATCCCATGCATATTGCATAGCGCCCCATAAAATATTACTGGTATTGGTGAAGACAAACTGGTTATTGGTAAAGCACTGCTCTATGGCGTTGATTGAAAATGCTGCGAAGGGTTCGGGGTTAACGATCACGGTAAAGAAACTGCTGTCCCTGCAGCCATTATCTGTTACCACCAGTAATTTCACGATGTAGGTACCCGGTTGCGTATAGCTGTGGTTAACACCTGTTGAAGAAAAAATATTTCCATCGCCCATATCCCAGGTGTGAAGCAGGTTACCGGATGATACAGAACTGTTGTTGGTAAATACGAACAGGTTATTGTTAAAACACTGCTCGGCAGTATTTACTGAGAACGCAGCAAGCGGGCTTGCAAAGGCACGGACAGTAAAGGTCTCCGTGTCCACGCATCCTTTATCCGAAGTAACAACGAGTGTTACAATATAAGTACCGGGTTGGGTATAACTGTAGTTAACATTTGCAGTAGTGAAACTTGTTCCGTCGCCCATATCCCAGTTATATTGTATAGTACCCGAAGCGATAGAACTGGTATTGGTGAAAACAAACCGGTGATCCTTAAAACACTGATCTGCAAAATTTGTTGTAAACCCTGCTACCGGCATGGTAAATACATTAACAGTAAAGAAGCTGGTATCCTTACAATTGTTATTTGATGTGGCGATCAGCCTGACCAAATAAGTTCCCGGCAGCGTATAGCTGTGCGTAACATTTGTGCCGTTTGCATTATTTCCATCACCCAGGTCCCACTCGTACGACAACGATCCGGAGGTAATATCACTGTTGTTGGTAAAAATAAATTGGTTATTGGCCAGGCACTGGTCGGCTGTATTTACAGCGAACGCCGCATCGGGCATCGCGTGAACTGTTATTGTACGGGTGACGGTACTTAAGCTGCAACCTGTAAAAGTAAAAATTGTTGCGTGGTAATTACCGCTTTGCAAAACATTGTATTGAGTTCCGGTAGCTCCAGGTATGGCAATAGTATTAAGATACCATTGTATACTGTCATTCGGCAATACCTGTAATATGGCGCTTTGCGAACCATCGGGACAAAAAGCATCCGACCCGATAAGCTGCAAGGTATTATCAATGACCGAAGCACTTACTATTACTGTATCCTTTGATGGGCATCCTCCACCTGCATTGGTAACGGTAAGAATGTACTGGGTAGTAACAGCCGGGGTTGCAATAGGGTTTGATATGTTAGGATTACTTAAACCCGCTGCGGGACTCCAGGAATATACATAGTTCGGCTTCGGAATAAAGCCAAGCTGAACAGGAGCGTTATTACACGATAGCCGGTCCGGTCCTGCCTGTGCCTGGATAGTAAGCGTATCCTGCAATATGGCAGTCAGCGTATCAGTACAACCATACCCCAGGTATGGATTGACCACCAGCTTCAACACGGTGCCGGGAGGAGGAGGAGGCGTAAAATTAAGTGTTTGCGTATTACCCAGTGGAGTTGTAAAGTTTTGATCCCACCATTCGTACGTCTGGTAGCCAAAGGGCCCTGTAACATTGATAAAGGCATCATCAGGGCAGAATGTAGCACCAACGAACGAGCTTGAACATTCAGAATTAATATCAAGGTATGCATACCCAAAATGCGTTCCTCCTGCAGCACCACAGCCGATACCCCGGAAAGTTATTTCAATGGTCTTGCCCTCCATATTGTCAAGCCTTATTGACCTTGCAGCCCAGGGTTTGAATTTTATACTTGTGTTAAAGATGCAGTCCTGGAAACCAGCCAGCGGAATGGCATTTGAATAAGCAAGTGTATCTGAGCTACAGGTATCTACTACGTTATCAGTAATGTTTGTAACACTAACTTCCAGTCTTGGTTGAATAGCAGCCGGGTGCCCTCCTGAATTATTAATAACAAGAGCATAATGGTAAATTAAACTAAACTGGTTTTGCCCGGCTGGAATGGTGAATGTATAGGTAACAATGTCTGCCTTGGTTCCTGTTGTTTGAAGACCAAGTCTTATTGAACGTCCGCTTCCGTTAGGACATAGCTTAGGAAAAAAACCGTACTGATCGGTTGCAGGTAAAGTAGCAGGAGTGATCATATCATGCCTGCCGGGTATTGGGCCGGAGGGAACTATGTTTACAAGAACACCAGGAGGAACAAAATCTGCCTGGAAGCATCGCCAACCATTAAAAGTACCTTCCTCAAAATCAAGATTCGGTGGGCATTGTGCAGATGATGAAAGGGTTTGGAAACAAAAGAACAGGGCGGCCGACAGGGCCAGCATTATCTTCTTAATCCTTAATAAATTTGAGGAATAGTAAAGTTTACCCATAATAATGAATGGTTGCTGAAATAGGCCATGAAGATAACGCGAAATTTGCTGAATTTCTAATTTTGGGAAGGTAAAAAATACACCTGCTTCCCACATCCCCTGTAACCGGCTGGCAAACAACTGAGGAACAGAATTACTTCAATAACATCGAAGTTCCCTGGCGCCTGTGTACCTTACCATCCACATCCACGGCCTCTATCATCCATACCACCGTCTGCATATCCTGGAGTACATTGTTAACTTTGCCATTCCACCCCGGCCTGTCACTCTGCATCTGGTAGATCAATTTCCCCCAACGGTTAAACACCCTGAAATAATTTACCTTATCAAAACCCATTAATAAGGGCCGCAGGTGATCATTCAATCCATTACTGCTGCCGGGTGTAAAAGCTGAAGGTACATAGATCTCGATCTTTTTATGGGTCTTCACCAGTTGTGTGTCTACAGTAATACAACCGCTCAGTGTCTTTAATTCAATAGTATATAACTGCGGGTTCATTCCCCTGAAAACAGGTGTGTAACTTGTCCTGGTATCCAGGCTGGTGCCCGGGTTCCACAAAACACTGGTGCCGAGAGGCCTTGCCTGTAATTGCTCAGGAAAGTTCATGACCGCATCTTTAACAGGGAGAACAACGCCTGGTACCGGTGCATCGATGACCACATCCTGTGTTTTTACAGTTAATGGCAAAGGGCACTGGCTTGTATTAACAGATAAACTAACAGTATAAGTACCGGGCAGCGTGTAACTGTAAACAGGATCACGTAGTGTGGATGTTTGACCGTTACCAAAATCCCATAAATAATTTAGCGTGGTTGCTGTATTGTTTATGGTGGTATTCGTAAGTGGCAGGTCTAAATTTACACATACCGGTTGTACATTGAAATTTGCCGCTGCATATGGATACACTTTCACGGTAAATGAACTGTCGTCCACGCATCCCTCGCCTGTTGTTGCGATCAGTTTCACCATATAATCCCCGGGCTGGGCATAACTGTGTGTTACATCCGGTATGTTTACCGATGTACCATCCCCAAGGTTCCAGGTATATGTCAAATTACCTGAAGCCACAGAACTGCCATTCACAAAAACAAACTGGTTATTGGTAAAACACTGCTGGGGATTGCTAACGGAAAAAGCAGCGAACGGCTCGGGGTTAACATTAACGTTAAAGCTTATACTATCCTTACAACCCTTATCCGTTGTTACCAGCAACTTAACGGTGTAAGTGCCGGGCAATGTATAGGAATGCGTCACGTCTTTCATCGTGGAATAATTCCCGTCACCCAGGTTCCAGTTATATTCTAAATTACCGGAACTTACTGAACTGCTGTTTGTAAAAACGAATCGGTTACCGTTGCTGCACTGATCCGGCGAGTTTATTGTAAAGGCGGCAACGGCAGAAGCAAACACATTGACAGTGGAAAAAATACTGTCCTTACAACCGTTATTTGATGTTATAACAAGTTTAACTGTATAGGTTCCGGGCTGGGCATAAGTATGGTTAACATCCAGTGATGATGCCGTTGTACCATCTCCAAAGTCCCAGGCATGACTTAAACTACCGCTTGAAACAAAACTGGAATTGGTGAAACTATACTGGTGATCCTTAAAACACTGGTCCGCCATATTCACATTAAATCCTGCTACCGCAGCAGGAAAAAGACTTATTGTTTGCACAGCCGTGGTCATATTACAACCAACAAAACTGAAAACCGTAGCATGATAGCCGCCGTTCTGCACAACAGTATATTGCGTTTGCGTGGCCCCGGGAATAGCTATGCCATTGCGGTACCACTGCACACTGTCGGCCGGGAGTACCTTCAATACTGTGGGTTGTGAGCCATCTATGCATCCCGATGTGGGTCCCGTAACTTCCAGCGAATTATTTAAAACCGATGCAGAAACGATCACGGTATCTTTCGAAATACATCCTCCGCCTTCGTGTGCCGTGGTAACTATATATTGTGTAGAAACCGATGGTGTGGCAATAGGGTTTGACATAGCAGGATTGCTTAACCCTGTAACGGGGCTCCAGGAATAGATATAACCGGCTTTGGGATTCACGCCAAGCTGAACAGGTGAATTATTACAAGAGGTCTGGTCGGGACCTGCCTGTGATTGTATGGTAAGGGTATCTAATAATTGTGCATATAAAGTATCCCTGCAGCCATAACCATTATAAGGATCAACAACCACGGATATTTGTGTACCTGCCGCCGGCGGCGGTGTAAAGTTGATCGTTTGCGTGTAGCCGATTATATTTGCAAAGCCTGCATCCCACCAGGTATACGCCTGGTAACCAAAAGGAGCAGTTACATTTATGAAAGCATCGTCAGGGCAATACGTAGCACCTACAAATGAACTGCTGCATTCGGAATTGAGATCTAAATAAGCATAACCAAAATGAGATCCGCCGTTCAATCCACAACCCGTTACCGTAAAGGATATCTCAATAGTTTTACCGGCAAGATTATCCATTCTTATGGATGCGGCAGCCCAGTCTTTATAATATACCGGACCGCCATGCGGGGTTTCAGATAATTGAAAGCCGGGTAAAATACTTGTAACCACAATGTCATTAAAAGGACATGGCAGATCTGTTGCGTCAGTAATGTTCTTTGCCTTTACAATAAATTTTGGCTGGGTCAGAACGGTATGACTGTTAACATCTCCCTGGTTCAACACAAGGGCGTAGTGATATATTAAATTAAAAGTATTCTGGCCTGCAGGGATGGTAAACTTATAAGAAACCATATCCACCCGCTGGCCGGAAGTACCCGGATCGTAATAACCTATTCTTATGGAATGGCCACTGCCATTAGGACAATTTTTAGGGAATAACCCGTATGGGTCTATCCCATTGCCCGGAGGATTGGACAACATATCATGTCTTCCCGGGGTTGGGGCAGTTAAGGTTGGAGCAGGAACTCCTCCGGTATAAAAATTTTGTGACCAGCATTGCCAGTTATTAAAGGTTCCCTGCTCAAAATCCTGGTTAGGCGGACACTGGGCATGTAAGTATATACTGCTGCCTGCTAATAAGAACAGCAACAATAAAATCTTTAAACCATATTGATAAAGCGTGTTGGTGTTTGTGCGTGGAGTTGTCATTTTAAGAATTACAGTCTCATAAAGTTAAATAAAATGCGCCGGAAACGCGGCATTACGTATTTACATCCCGAAAATAATTAATTTTAAAATGTGTAATGGCCGCGGGCAAGGCATCCTTCCGTTTACCAAATCAAACTGACATGAGTAATACAAACAACAGGCAGACAGCGGTTTCCACCATCATTAAAGCGGGCTTAATTGCCGGCACACTTGATATACTCCTTGCTTTTTTGTACAGTTATATAAAAAGAGGGACTTCTCCCGAAACTGTTTTACAATACATATCCAAAGTTGCTTTTCCCGCAGGGCCAGGTGGTGGAAAAAACACATTCACGAACCCGGTGATGTCAACGATAAGTGGCTTGCTGGTTCATTTTGCAATAGCCATGGGCTGGACCATCCTCTTTTTTATTTTATACCGACTGCTCAACCTGGTAAGACTGAACAAAATTGTAACCGGTATCGTATATGGTATATTTGTATGGGCAATGATGAGTATGGTGATCTTACCGCTATGGAATAATAAACCCTATGTTTTTAATGCTGAATCGGCATCGATCAATGCCTTAATTTTGATCGTGGCGATCGGCCTGCCGCTCTCCATCATCTTTAATAATTATTATACCCGGAAATATGGTACATCCTAACCAACAGTTAATTGACGCATTCTTTGAAGCCTATGCCAAACGGGATATGGATGGCATTAAAAAGCTGATGGATGAAAAAGTACAATGGACCTTCCCCGGCGATCATCCCGCAGCAGGCATCAAGATTGGTATTCCCGAAGTGATCTATTTTTTTGATACCATGGCCGATATCATGGGCAAGTCAAATGTAACAGCGGAGAAACTTGTAATTGGCTGCAATGATGAGTATGTTGTGGAAAGCCAGCGCATAACTACTAACCGGGATGACGGCTTTAACCTTGACCATTATGAATGCGTATTATGGAAATTCAAAGACGGTAAAATAACAGAAGGAAAACATTTTTTTGCAGAAGCTGAAAAAGTGAATACCTTTTTTTCCAAAGTTTTACAATAAGCATATGGTAACAACAGCAGTATTCCGGCAAATGGCGCTTGCTTTACCGGATGCAATTGAACTGCCGCATTTTGACCGGGCATCTTTCCGGGTGAATAAAAGAATATTTGCAACAATGCAGGAAGAAAAGAAGATAGCCGTGCTCATGTTCTCTCCGCTTGAACAATCCGTTTTCTGTGCTTTCGATAAAAATATTATTTATCCCGTTCCCGGGGGATGGGTAAAGTAAAAAAATCAATGTTGAAGGATGCACTGTCGGTAGTGTACAATGAAATTGTGGTGAAAACAAAAAAGAAAAAATAAATGCTCCCGGTCAAACAGGTAAGGTCTGTACTGAACAAACACACAAAAAAACAGCTGGTCCTTGATGATCATTTTACCAGTCAAAACTTTACAGCAATAATTTCCTGACCAGCATGCCTGAAGAATTAGAAGCCATTCAAAAAATATTGATCGCCAACAGCAACCGGGCGGCATTGGAAGCAAGTAAGATTTTTGTACCCGGCGCCGGCCCGGTGGTCTATGGTGTAAGGATGCCTGTTTTAAATGAAATTGCGAAACAATTCAAGGCAGGTAGCTTCGATCTTATAAAGCAACTCTGGGATGCAGGAGCACTGGAAGAGAAGATACTGGCCGTAAAGATCCTGCAGAAAATTGCAAAGCAGGATCCTGCACGTTCGCTAAAGCTGGTACAATACTTTGCACCGGGCATCGATAACTGGGCAGTTTGCGATGCCATCGGCATGCAGGGCCTGCAAACCATTTTAAAAACGCATCAAAAGGAAATTTTTGCGCTCGCAAAAAAATACAATTCCTCTAAAAACTTTTGGGAGAGAAGGTTAAGCCTCGTACTGGTAGAATGGTATACAAGAGATGCTTCACTTCATGCAGAAATAAATAAACTGGTAAAACCGCTGGAGAATGATCCCGAATATTATGTTCGTAAAGCCGTTGTTTGGATCAATAAG
>DATHEH010000048.1:0-10307 GCA_035318685.1 Ferruginibacter sp. | reverse complement strand
TAGCGGCATACAACAAAGGAATATCCCGTTCTGGTTCCAGGGATTAGGTTTATATAAACCCGGAAAAAAAATTGCCAAAGAAAAGGACTGGGCAAAAAAACTGGAGGAAGTGGTACTCAATGCACCTAACTGGGATATAGGATTTATTGTAGGCGTGCCGGCATGGCTGCAGTTGTGCATGGAAAAAGTAATTGAACACTATAAGCTCAACAATATACACGAGATGTGGCCCAACCTTGCATTTTATGTGCACGGCGGGGTGGCCATGGAACCATACAGGAGGGGCTTTGAAAAATTAATGGGCAAACCCATCACTTATATTGAGACCTATCTCGCCAGCGAAGGATTTTTGGCTTATCAAAACCGGCCGGGAACCTGTGGCATGCACCTTGCCCTGAACAATAATATGTTCTTTGAATTTGTACCCTTTGATGAAAAGAATTTCGACAGTGAAGGGAATATGGTGGATGAACCCGAAACATTGATGATACACGAGATCCAGGAAAATAAGGATTACTCTATCCTTATCAGTACAAATGCGGGGGCATGGCGTTATGCTATCGGCGATACGGTAAAACTGGTTGACAGGGAAAGGAGTGAGATCATCATCACCGGTCGCACCAAACATTTTTTAAGCCTGGTTGGCGAGCACCTGAGCGTTGATAATATGAACAAAGCCATTGAAATGGTGAGTTCTGATCTTAAGATATCTATTCCTGAGTTTACCGTGGCGGGAATCCCCCACGGAACTTTTTTTGCACATCAATGGTATGTGGCGACAGATGATACCGTAAATGCAGAAGACCTGAAACTACGCATTGACGCAAAACTTAAAGAACTGAATGATGACTATGAAGTAGAGCGCAGGCATGCATTGAAAGAAGTGATGGTAAATGTATTATCAGAAAAAACCTTTATGGATTTTATGAGATCAAAGGGAAAGGTTGGAGGCCAACATAAGTTTCCGCGTGTACTTAAAGGAAAAATGCTGGAGGACTGGGAAAGTTTTTTGCAGAGCAAGGTCTCCGCTTAATTTAAAACGAATTATCTGCATGGGCCGTCTTGCTCCTTAGAAAACGCGACAAAGTCGCAAAACCAAGGCATCCCTGTCAGAGACAAGGACGAGTTATAACTTCACCACCGGGCAACCGATATCTTTACCCCTCTTACCAAATTTATAGATCAATCCTGCTGATGTGCTGTGGTAGTGATCATTCAGTTTTGGATTCGCCGATTTGCTGAAACCATCGAGGTAATCGGTAAAAACAAAACGATAAGCTGTTTCGATATTTACAGAGAACCTTTGCGAAAGCGGGTATTCTGCACCAACACCAACAGGCACTGATAGAAGCGTACGTGCTGTACCCGCAGCATTATCTGCAGCAAGGCCCGCCAACACTTCTGAAGATTCTCCAAAAACTCCCGGGTCCATCCTGCCGTAATCCTTTCTTATGCTTACAAAGGAAACACCTGCTCCTGAAAATATATAAGGCTGTATGCCGTAGTCATCATAGTTCCTGCCACGGATATTCCACACCAGTTGCCCGGAGAATTCTTTCACAGGTGTGGTAAAATAAAAATTCCGTTGCTGCCGGTATTCGGGTTTGCTGTACCGGCTGTCATCACCCTTAAGCCTTGCAAAACTCATGTGCAGGCGTACTGCTAAAAAATGATTGATTGGTTTTTTTGCAAATAAGGAAAACCCGGGCTGCACTGTTCTGAAAGACCCCAGGGGTTCAGGAGTAAGATCACCCTGGTAAATATAGGCACCGGCATTCCCGCCAATACTTATGTCTTTGTAGAATTGGGCCTTACTGTTAACGCCAACAAATAAAAAAAATAAAGATACAATGGCTGTGGTTCTTCGTTTTGCTTTCAAACTATTGAATTTAAGTTTCAGGAAATGAAAGCAGCGTAATGGTAATTATTTACTACTTCGCAAAATTGCTATGCAGTATGAACAATGTAGCCATGTATTCATGAGGAGATCATTTCTTCTTCAACGCCAAATGGTAATATGCATTGTTTTATGAACTGTTAAATGAATCATAATAGAAATCCGGTTTATTAAAAATCCTTCCTTAATTTTAAGGGATGGGTGATGCGTTGTTAAAAGGCCTTGCAATAAGTTTACTGCTGATCTTTTCCGTAGGCCCGGTAATATTTACCATCATCAAGCAAAGCATCAACCATGGCAGGCGCGGGGGCTTTAGTTTTATAGTGGGCGTTTGGGTAAGCGACATTATATGGGTATTGCTCAGCAACGGGTTCAGTGAGGTGATAAAAACATTATTACATTTTAAGATACCTATAGGTATTGCGGGTTGTTGCTTTTTGATCGGCATGGGCATTTATTTTACATTCTTAAAGAAAATAGAACCACGCCGGCTGCAGGAGCCTACTGAGATTGCCGGTGATGAGATAACGACCACGGGAAAGCGGACCAACTATTTTGCCATATTCAGCTCGGGGTTTATCATAAATACCTTAAACCCCGCCATTATTTCCTTCTGGGTGCTTATGGCCGCATCGCTGGCTTCGGTGTATTCTTTGAATCACCGCATCATTATTTTTTCCACCTGCCTGGCAGTGAATATGCTGGCTGATATAGGGAAGGTGATGTGGGCAGGCTATATCGGGAAAAAACTGAGTGACCGTGTGATCTTACTCATCAACCGCATATCGGGCATCCTGTACCTCATCTTTGGAGCGGTCATTTTAGTTGGTATCATTTATACATTGGTAAAAGATTAACAATCTTCATTAGGACTTCAATGCTTTCATTTTTATTTTACCCGATGAAATTTTTTCTACCCCTGCTGCTTTTTATTTCTTCTGCTTCCTTTGCACAAAATGCGGATTTCCTCATCCTGAAAAAAAGAGACAAGACCATACAAAGGTTTTTTAGTGGCACAAATATTTCTTTCACTTCCACCACGGGAGGATATATCAATGCCTTGATAAACGGGATAAAAGATGACACGCTTTATTTACAGGAGTTCATCATACGTTACCTGCCCACAACATTTGGTACTTATATTATTGATACAGCAGGCAGCTATCATTATAAATATCATTATAACCAGCTTGCTGCGATAGGTCAAAAGCCAAAAACAAATTTTAATACAAGGGGTAGCGGCGCTGCTTTAATGGGAGGCGGCATATTGCTTATCCTGGGAAGTGGTATTGTTTACCTGGCCGACCGGGAAAAATTCAGCGCTCCTTTATTGATAGCATCAGCAGGACTTGGAACCCTTGGCTATTTTATGGCGAAAGGAAAGAAAAGCGGGGGCGGGATGGTCATCGGGAAAAAGTACAGGCTGGTTTATATGAACATGAGTAATAAGAAAAATTAGCCACTAAGACGCGAAGTCATGAAGCGGCACAAAACTTTTAACTTTATAAAAAAGACATCCGTTTACAACTTAGTCAAGCTCTTTTGTAACTTACGCAAAACTTAAAAGAACAGGAATGAAAAGAAAATGGTTGTGGCTGAAGCGGATCTTTTTCGTGATATTCATTTTACACATCGGCTGGTTCCTTTTCTTCCTGGTAAAAAACTTCCGCGACGCTAATTTCCCAATTGAAAATCTACAGCAAAAGGTATTGCTGGTTTGTGGGGTGATAATGGTTATTGGCCTGGTTTATTATTCCTGGCTTCGTCATTTTTCTTTGGTGAAGAGGATCGCCATTGTTTTGCGGGAGGCCTTTTTCATTGCTTACATCTCCTCCTTTTTATATTTATTATTGGGGCTGGTATTCAACCCGCTGATAACGCTTACACAGGCGGGGAGTTTATTGCAGGGTAATGCTTTGAAGAGGGACCATATTTCTTATGACAATATGGGAACAAACATAAAGCTGGCCGTGATGGCGAGTGAAGACCAGCTTTTCCCCGATCATGATGGCTTTGACCTGAAAGCAATAAAGCGTGCGATCAAATATAATAACAGGCATCCCAACAGGGCAAGAGGGGCAAGTACGCTCAGCCAGCAAACCGCTAAGAATGTTTTTCTTTACCAGGGCGGAGGGTTTTTCAGGAAGGGCCTCGAGGTCTTTTTTACTTTCACTATTGAAAAGGTTTGGAGAAAGCGGATCATTCTGGAGCGTTACCTGAATATTGCAGAGATGGGCCGCGGCGTTTTTGGCGTGCAGGCCGCGGCGAAAAAATATTTCAATAAAGACGCAAAGGATCTTACGATGAATGAGGCAGCGCAGATCGCGGCTTCATTACCAAACCCGAAACGATATACTGTAAAACCATTAACGAGGTATGTTGCGGCAAGATCAGGGAACATAGTAAGACAAATGTATAATCTTGCAGGCGATCCTGATGTCCAGGCCCTGATCAGGTAAGACTGTCGACAGCATTGATAGCTTTTTGCAGGCGCTCATCATAACTACCGCTGATATCGGCCCATGGCACATCCTGGTTTACCATGATGTCTTTGTAATAATGATATAATGTTCTCCTGCTCTCCAGGTCGGGATATTCCCTTAGCTCATCTTTTACCCAGGGGGCATCTACATTGCAAAGCAGGTAGAGATCATATTTTCTTTCCACGATCCTGTTCAGTATCCAGTGATGACATTTTTGAAAAACAAATTCGCACCATACTTTCATTACGTACATATCGGTATCAATAAAAAGCCTGGGGTTCTGTACTTCCTGCGCTGCGGACCGCGTTTCCAGTTTCCTTGTTCCTGCTTCTTCCAACTGCAGCTGCCCCTTTGCAACATCCAGCAAATTCTCAAAGCTATAGTTGGTGCCGTTCTTCAAAAGATATTCTCTTGCGTATTCCTCAACGCATAGGGAGTTATAATGTTTGGCCAGCAGGCTGCAAAGCGTGGTCTTGCCCGTAGACTCGGGCCCTATGATCACGACCTTTTTAATGATTCTTTCCTTTGTAAGCATTCAGATCAATTATAAAACTAATAACAAAAACGATAAGCATTAGAAACCGGAACCATTTCCTGAAGTTATCATCTGTAGGCATTGCAAAAATGGTAATTATCAAAAGTATGATCAGTACCCCCTTAAGCACAAGCCAGAACATTTTATTTTTCATTCCACATCGGTTTTGCCCTCAGCAATTTTTTATAAACCGGGCAATCCTTTTCATGGGCTCCCGGCAAATAACCGGCGCTCATCAAAAATTCATTTACGATCTCGCCCCCGGTAAAGCGGAATGTCTGTTTAAAAAGCTTTGTCCATTCTTCCCTGCTTTTTGGATGATGATGTGCTAGCCAGTTTTTGAAAGAACCGAATTCTTTTTGCAATAACAAAATAGTTTTGGCATTTTCTATTGCGGCATTCACTTTAAGCCTGTTGCGAATGATACCTGCATCATTCAGCAGCCTTTGTACATCTTTGTCTTTATAAGCAGCAACCTTCTTAATATTGAAATTATGATAGGCCTTACGGAAGCTTTGCTGTTTATTTAAAATGGTTGTCCAGCTGAGACCTGCCTGGTTTATTTCAAGGACGAGGCGGCAGAACAGCTCATTGTCATCATCAATGGGAAAACCGTATTGGGTATCGTGGTAGATCCTGTGTACGGATGGTTCACCTTTTGCAAGGGAACTTATAAACTTACAATAACTCATGTTTTTGTTTTGTTTTTTTCATCCATTCCAATAAACCAAAAACGGCCAGTACCAATACTACCAGGTAATAAACGCTCGTAAACACGTAATGCTTTACAAAGTATAAAGGAATGGATGCAATGTTTGTGGCGATCCACCAATACCAGCTCTCTACTTTCTTTTTTGTCATGAGCCACATGCCTGTAAAAGCAGTTGCAGAGGCAAAGGCATCGGCCCAGGGGATCACCCCTTCAAAGAATTCTTTTTTAAAATAAGTAAGCGCTGAAAAGATGGTTATATAAAAGAAAAGAAAGAACAAGGCCTGCTGTACCCATTCTTTTTTAGTGGACCTTGTAATGCGCAGAACGACCTGCCGGCGCTGATCTTTTTTTAACCACATGTACCAGCCGCTTATACTCATTATAGTATAATACAGGTTTACACCCGCTTCTCCCAACAATTGTCCTTTAATACTTATGTAGATATAAATAACCGTATTGATCAATCCAACAGGATAAACCAAAATGTTTTCAGCACGGGAATACCAAACGCTTAAAATACCTGCAAACACAGCCAGGTATTCATACCATGTAGTGTTATACATGCCGGTAACAAACTGCTGCCATATCTCCGGTAAGCTCAAATCTTTAATTGGTTTGGTTAGTATTGCGGTATTTTCTGAATGGGCGAAGATAAAGTATTCCTTTATTGGTTTGAAAACGTGTGGCCACCTGGCGCCACTGACCCCTGTTTGACTTCCACGATATAAAATGTAAATGCGGGAATAAAGTATACCCCGTTTTACCGCTTAAGCCGATCACCTGTCCCTGCTCCACTATATCGCCAACATTCACCAATGCCCCATTCAATTGTAAATGCCAGTAACCGGCCCTTGAGCTGTCTTCGTGTTGTATAACGACCACATTTCCTTCCGGGCGGTATTTTCTATTCCAGCCTCCCTTATCCCCATCTTCTTTTACCCTGATAACAACGCCGCCTCTTACTGCACAGATCTTTGTTCCTCTTTTCATTTTAAAATCAAGTGCCGCCCTGTTCCTGTGCGAATACCTGGAAAAATAACCCTGCACGAGTAAATGCGATTCGCCGGGTTCATAAGGAAGCCGGTAAACATAACTGCTATCGTCTTTGATGATCCCTTTTTGCAATTTTTTAGTTTGCGCCCGCTGCGGGTCCTTACTCACATAACAGCTTGTTACAACCAGTACCAAAAAAAAGAAAAGGGGCAAAATTAAAATACGGGACATCATTTTGATTTTGGTTTCCATTGGTTAGCACGAATATTTTTTTCAGCGAGGGAAACGGTTTCTTCAATACGCTTTTGTTTAGTGCTGTCTGTTTTGGCGCTTTCTACCCAGTGATAGAGTTGCTTTTTTACACTGGGAGGGAACAGCATGAAATTTTTTAACCCAGCCTTATTCTTTGCAAAGCCTTTTTTTAAAGAGGAAGGCATTTCGAGCGCTTCAATTTTATCAAGCAGTTTCCATGAACCGTCTTTTTTTGCCGCCGCTATTTTCTGAAGGCCGGCTTCAGTCATTTTATTTTCCTTAAGCAGTTTTTCGACCCGCTTTTTATTTAAACCACTCCAGGGGCTCTTTGGTTTGCGTTTCGCAACGAGGAGATAGTAACTTTCCTCATCTCTTTTATTTGCAGTGCTGTCTATCCATCCAAAGCACAACGCCTCTTCCACGGCATCATTGTAACTGACAAAAGGCTTACCACTATCTTTTTTACAGATGACCAGCCATACATTTTGTTTGATGACATGATTCTTCTCCAGCCATTTTCTCCAGGCAGCCCTGTTCTTTGGATAATATTCAGTTCTTTTCGGTTCCATTGCTATATAACGATACAAGGATGTTGTTAAATGAAGATAGTTAAAAAACAAAAAGCATCAGCCATTGACCGATGCTTTACTATTTAACTAAATACAGATAACTATTCTGATTCCGCTACCACTTCCTTCACCTCCGGTATCATCCTTTTCATCATTCCTTCTATCCCTGCTTTTAGTGTTATCATGCTTGAAGGGCAACCACTGCAGGATCCCTGCATCATTAAATTTACTTTTCCGTCCTCGTAGCTTTTGAACTGTATTGCACCTCCATCCATTTCAACGGCAGGCTTTACATAATTCTCTAAAAGCTCTTTGATGCGTTTTACCACGTCATCATCATCTGCGCTCACGGTATTGCTGCTTTCAGATTTCATATTTGCAACATCCTCATCATTCACCACCATTTTACCATCTTCCAGGTATTCTTTTAAGAATTGCTTGATAGCCGGGATCACATCCTGCCAATCCTCTGTTTCAGCAGTTTTGGTAAGCGTAACAAAATTGCTGGCTATAAACACTGCCTTGATAAAAGGGAAAGTGAACAATTCCTGCGCCAGCGGTGATGGCTTGGCGCTTGCCTCATCTGAAAAATCGATGCTTTTGCCCGGGTACAACAATTTGTTGGCCACGAATTTCATGGTTTCCGGGTTTGGGGTCATCTCCGTGTAAATACTGATCACCGGGTTTCCTGTCTTTATCATAAAACTGCATTTAAAAATTTCGATACAAATTTAGCAAGAATTGTGCTGTTTTAGGAGGGCAGCACTGTTAAAAGACGGAATTTTTCGGATTTCGAAAGACCTCACCCCTTCCCTTCTCCTCAAGGAGGGGAACAGTGCATCATGCAGATCCAAACATCAGATCTTCCAAATTATCATTAATACTTTATTCATCAATTAAGCACACGGGGAATATTATTCAATGATCCTCAGCTTGGCATAGTTAAGCATTATCTTTTTTTCGCCATTCAGGTCAAAATTTACCGTGGCGATGGGATTATGTGCCGCTCCTTCCATCTTCATCACTTCGCCGTAGCCGAATTTCTGGTGTTCCACTTTCTGGCCGGGTTGTAAATTGCTGGTATCACTTGGCTCAAAATTTTCAGAAGGCACGTGTTCTTTTACCTGTGGCCTTGGGGCCGGACCAACATAAGCAGGTTTTTTATTTTCGGGCTTTTTATTATTGAACCATTGATTGCTGCCACCGAACCCCTTATTTTGTGATCCCCAGGTATTTGATGCAGAGCTGTTCTTCATGGCGCCGCCGGCGTAACTCCTGTCAAGATAATTTTCAGAGACCTCATCAAGAAAACGGCTTGGATCATTTTGCTGTAACTGTCCAAACTTGTAGCGTGCATTTGCAAAGCTCATCCACAACCTTTGCTTGGCCCGGGTGATGGCAACATAAAATAAACGGCGTTCTTCTTCCAGTTCTTCGCGTGTGTTGATGGCCATCGCATTTGGGAAAAGTGTTTCCTCCAGTCCGCCAACAAACACCACAGGAAATTCCAAACCCTTTGCCGCGTGTATCGTCATTAGTTTTACCACATCAGGGTTTTGGTCCTTGTCGTCATCCGCATCTGTTAACAGCACGATCTGCTGGAGGTATGCGCCCAGGCCTTTATCACCTACTTCCCCGTCTTCTTCATTCATGGGAGTTTCGGTGAATTCCTTTATAGAGTTGAGTAATTCCTGTACGTTCTCATAGCGTGCTAATCCTTCTGTTGTTTTATCATTGAATAATTCCTTAACGATATTGGTGCTCTTACCAACAATAATCGCCAGGTCATAAGCATTCTTTTTTGGCAACTCACTTTGGAACATCTTTATTGTTGTTACAAAGTTGTCGATGCTTTCCAGTGTTCCTGCCCTGTAACCATACAACGCAGCATTGCTGATGATATCCCACATGCTGAGGTTATTCTCATTGGCATACAGAACGGCTTTGTCCACCGTTGTCTTACCAATACCCCTGGCGGGAAAATTTATGATGCGTTTTAATGCTTCTTCATCCTTTGGATTAACGACCAGCCTCAGGTAAGCAATAAAATCCTTTACCTCTTTGCGCTGGTAAAAACTCATGCCTCCATAAATGCGGTAGGCAATGCCCATGCGGCGAAGCGCTTCTTCAAAACTGCGGCTCTGCGCATTGGTGCGGTATAAAATTGCAAAATCTTTATTGTGGTAATGGTTGCGCAGCTTTTGTTCCTGTATGGTATCAGCAACCATTTTCCCTTCATCATTATCCGTCATGGTACGAACAAGACGTATCTTCTCTCCTTCTTCATTAATGGTAAATAATTTTTTTTCTATCTGCCCCTTGTTATTGGCGATGACCTCGTTGGCAACGTGTAAGATATTTTGCGTGCTCCGGTAGTTCTGTTCCAGCTTTACAACCTTCACTTCGTCGTAATCTTTTTGAAACTGCAGGATGTTCTCAATCGTAGCTCCGCGGAAACTGTAGATACTCTGTGCATCATCTCCCACCACGCAAACATTCTCATGCATCGCACCTAATAATTTTATGATCTCGTATTGTGCCGTGTTCGTATCCTGGTACTCATCGATCATGATGTATTTGAATTTTCGCTGGTACTTGCTCAAAGCTTCCGGAAAATTCCTGAGCAGGATATACATTTTGAAAAGCAGGTCATCGAAATCCATAGCGCCGTTCTTAAAGCAGCGCTTAACATAAGCATCATAGATCTGCCCTATCATGGGGCGGTTGGACCTGTTGTCTTCCTGCTGGAGTGTCCAGTCGTTCATATATTCCGCAGGTCCTATGAGCGAATTCTTTGCAGAAGAGATGCGGTTGAAGACCACGTTTGGCTTGTAGAGCTTGTCATCAAGCGCCAGTTCATTGATAA
>DATHEH010000047.1:0-5891 GCA_035318685.1 Ferruginibacter sp. | reverse complement strand
TGTATCTCCCTTGCTTTGATGACACGCTCTCTTATGCTGGAACTTTTTTCAAATTGCTGCGCAGAGGATAATTCATTAAAAGCAACCGGTGTTACTTCAACATGAAGATCGATCCTGTCTAACAACGGCCCCGATATCTTATTGAGGTATTTCTGAACAGCACCGGGCGGGCAAGTGCATTCTTTATCCGGGTGATTAAAAAAACCACAGGGGCAGGGATTCATACTTGCAATAAGCATGAATGAAGCGGGAAAATCCAATGCGATCTTCGCTCTTGAAATAGTAACCTTTCTTTCTTCCATTGGCTGCCGCATCACTTCCAATACCTGCCTTTTAAATTCAGGCAATTCATCTAAGAACAATACACCGTTATGTGCTAAAGATATCTCACCGGGTTGAGGATTACCGCCACCACCAACAAGTGCCACATCAGAAATGGTATGGTGCGGACTTCGGTAAGGCCGCTGTGATATCAGTGTTGAATTTTCCGGGAGCTTGCCTGCAACCGAATGGATCTTTGTTGTTTCCAATGCTTCCTGTAAACTCAATGGAGGGAGAATCGTAGGCAATCTTTTTGCCAGCATGGTTTTACCGGCGCCGGGAGGGCCAATTAAAATAGCATTATGACCGCCTGCTGCTGCGATCTCCAGGGCACGCTTGATATTCTCCTGTCCTTTTACATCGCTAAAGTCAATCTCAAAATCAGCTTGTGCCTGTGCAAATTCTTCTTTTGTATTTACCATAGTTGGCTGAATGGAATTTTCATCTTTAAAAAAACTGATCACTTCATTGATATGCCCAACGGCAAATACATTTAAGTTATTGACCATTGCCGCCTCTCTTGCATTTTGTTTGGGGACGATAAGTCCTTTGAAACCTTCCTTCCTCGCTTGTATGGCAATGGGCAGTGCACCATTGATGGGACGTATCTCGCCATCGAGACTGAGTTCACCCATGATGACATACTCTTCCAGTTTTTCCGGGTTTGCAATTTGATCCGTAGCGCCTAAGGTTCCGATAGCAATGGGAAGGTCGAATGCCGTACCCGATTTTTTTATATTGGCCGGCGCAAGGTTTACCACCAGCTTGGTACGTGGCATATAATAATGATTAGCCTTGATGGCACTCTCTACCCTTTGCAGGCTTTCTTTAACAGCGCTATCAGGAAGACCAACGATAAAATAGTGTTGCCCCTGGTTATTTACACTCACTTCTATAGTGATGGTGATCGCTTCAACTCCATAAACGGCGCTGCCAAAGGTTTTGACTAACATGCAGTGAAAATTAGTCGGAGGAAACTAAAGAAAAGAAACGGCTATGGCCGGGGGATAAAACTTTATTTACTGAGATTTTTCTTTTGTTTGATAATGGTTAATCCGGGATAACACAAATTGTAGTGTTATACAATATCGCCATATCACAAAGAAGCATAAGTTTGGGAATAATATCTATTTCCTCACCCGAGCTTTTATAAACTTCCATTAATTGATCCTTAAGCTGAGGGAGTTCCAATATCCAAAATTCTTCTTCATAATAATCTTTGAGTCTGCTAATTAATGATAGTGGAGAATCAAATTTATTTGCTGTTTCAAGGATATCACAAAACTCATCCATACCAATTGGAATTTTATGCATAACGACGCCATGTTTATTTCTAATGCTAAAATCTAATGCCATATAGTTTTGTTTATATCACAATTTCCGTGTTGTCGCGGGATGAAAACTCTCCCAGCTATGCCAAAACTCCTGGTAGGCCTGTATTGCAGCAAGACGGCTACCTTTCAATACACCTTCAATACATTCTCCATCCATATTCCATACAGAACCGGTAACATTATCTTTCATTGTTTGTGAAGCAGCATCAAAAGCAAATTCAGGCAACACATCATCTACTTTCCTGTTCCATACATGAAAGGAGCTGTTGTCATTTTCCAATACCAATACAACAGCCATGTTTTGAAAAGTATCGTTGATCACCCGTTGCTTTACCAGTTCATTCCAGTCGTATGCTTTTGCATGACCGTCTTTTTGCAGTCCTACTACCCATGACTTGAATTGCCAGGAACCACTGTCTCTTTTTTCAAGCCCGCTTTTAATGGTACCATCATCAAAACCTTCCAAGCTCTTATATTGTTTTGCATATAAAGGATCGGGTTGCAGTATTGTTGTGTTCGGGTATTTTCTTATCCAGGAACCCAGCCGCATTTGTTCGGAGGGTATCTCTTTTAATGCTGATCCTTTCAAAGGACCTGCAACGGCAACGCCACTCACCTGGCGCCACCAGCTCTTGGTAGTTGCATCTTCAAACATCGCGTTGAAGTGATCCATGCCTACCAGCCGGAATTTTTCCAACTTTCCGTTCACGAATGGACTGAAGACACGTCCCGTTCTGCAAACCGTGCAGTACGTGACTATTACCGGCTGACCGCCAACCGTATCCTGTACCTGGTGATGATAACCGATGATCCCGATGGGATATGCTTTTGCCTGGCCGTTGATATTTATGCCGATGATAAGTTTTGTGCTGTCAACTTTATTTGTTGCTACGGATGCCAGTATTTTATTTTTTGGCTGGTAGAACATCTTATCAGCCAAAAATTTAAAATTGAAAGCATAAAACACGAGGATATATAATGCCACAAAGAACAGGAGAAATATCTTTTTCCACCATTTGCTGTTACGCAGCACATATATCATCGGCGGTACAAACAACATCAGTCCAATAACCCTGAACCACCACACATAATTACTGATGAAATACGCTACCTGGATCGTTTCAGATCTTTGGCTGCCGTGAAAGGGCATGATAAAATAAACACGCAGGATCTCTGTGGCTAATAATATGAATAAGCCGGTAATAAGCAGTAGTGTGCGTTTCATACAGACAATATACAAAAAAATGTTGTTGGCCAGGCGACCAACAACGGCTACAATTTCTCCAGCATATCCACCACCCCTTCCCGCTTTAATATCAGGTACCCCAGCCGGTCGTTACTGATGCCATCTTTAAGCTGGTAACTGAACTGGAGCTGGTCGCCGGTGACCGTTGTTTCAAAATATTTAAAGTTGATATTGGAATGTTTTTTCAGGTCCTCACCTATCTCGTACAAATGGGTGGAGAGTATGAACAGCGAATCCCTGATCTTCAGTAATCCTTCCACAACAGTGCTGCTGCACTTCATGGCATCCTGCACATTGGTGCCTTTGAATAATTCATCGATCAGGATCAGCCATTTCCTGCCATTATTTATTTTATTAATAGTGGCCTTGATGCGCTGTACCTCATTGTAAAAATAACTCTCGCCTTTTGTGATATTATCCACTACGTTAATATTACTCAGCATGCCGTCAAATACCGTAAGCCGCATTTGTTGCGCAGGAACCCCCATACCAACGTGCGCTAAAAAAACAGATGTGCCTACCGATTTGATAAAAGTGCTTTTACCCGCCATATTAGCGCCGGTGAGAAAAAGAAAGTTCGTTCGCTGGTCAAGCCTTACATTATAAGCGACAGGATCATTTACGAGCAGGTGGTACAAACCACGGGTCTCAATAACCGGCGCTTCACTTTTTACAAACTCCGGAAATACAAGGCCATACTGCTGCACAGCCTTCGCCATCCCATGCCATGCATCGAGCTGGGCATATATGATCACGAGCTCCAGCATATTGTGCTTATAGCCGTAGCGCACAAAATGAGCGAACTGCAATAATTCGGTTATGTTCAATGCCGCGGCATTATCATGCTTCTCAACAACATGGAATTGCTGCTTGCTGATAATTCGTTCAACTTCTGTTAAGATCTTTTTTAATGGGGCAGGCTGATCTTCTTTTGAAAATAACCTGAGCAGCCGCTGGAATCCTTTGATAAAATCGAAGCAATGTTTTACCGAGTAGCTGACCAGTGAAAAATCGGGACCGTGCAATAACTTATAACTATAGGCTTCTATCGATGAGGGATGGGCGGGGATAGCGCTTATTTGTGACTCGAAGAATTTCTCCACTACCATTACCGTACCATTGGTTATCTGGACTGGCCATTGTTGTTGCTGTTTAATAATGAGCTGGAGGGTTTGCTGTACAGCAATGATCTCTTCCCGGGTTTTTAAAGCCGTGCTGAAATTGATACGCAACTGTTCGCTGCCATGCGTGGTACTGCAAAGGTCGAGTTTGTTAAAGACCGAAAGATCCTCCCCGTTGTTGAACATGGTAAGATCGGCAAGCGTTGTTTTGTCTGTTTCCATACCCCTAACCCCTAAAGGTGAATTTTATGTTTTACCTGTTGAATGATAATCGTTGGCCTTTTGTTGTTTCATAAAAATTTCCATTTGCATAAACCATGTGACCACTCACAAAAGTATTTACAATAGATGCAGGAAACGTGAAATTCTCTAAAGGGCTCCACCCACATTTGTAAAAGATATTTTCTTTGGTTACAGTTGATGATAAATTATTATCAACTACAACAAGGTCAGCAAAGTATCCTTCTCTTATATAGCCCCGGTCGCTTATTTGAAAGCACTCTGCCACCGCATGGCTCATTTTCTCCGCAATTTTTTCCAGGCTTATCCTTCCCTGTTTAGAATAATGCAACATCAGTAATAAAGGGTGTTGCACCAATGGTAAACCTGCATGGGCATGCTCATAGCTCCCCTCTCCTCCCGGAAAGGAGTTGGGGGTGAGGTATTTTTCTGATAAAAGGTGCGGTGCATGGTCAGTTGCAATGACGTCCAGCCTGTCATCGAGCAATGCCTTCCACAAAGCTTCCTTATTGTGCGGCGCTTTTATTGCCGGGTTACATTTTATCCTGTAGCCCAGTCTTTCATAATCCTCAGCGGTGAAATGAAGATGATGCACACAAACCTCTGCCGTGATCCTCTTTTCTTTCAGTGGCATCATGTTACCGAAGAGCTGCAATTCTTTTTCGGTGCTGATGTGCAAAATGTGCAAACGACTATTGTATTTCTGCGCAAATTTTATGGCGATCAAAGAAGATTCAAAGCAGGCGTCTTCATTTCTTATCAATGGATGATCAGCAGGACCTAATTCAGCTTTCTCATGTTTTATGCGTTCGTAATTTGCTTTAATGATCCGCTCATCTTCACAGTGCGTGGCGATCAGCAGCTCACTTTCCCTGAACACCCTGTCCAGGGCACTGTGGCTATCTACCAGCATATTACCCGTACTTGCGCCCATAAATATTTTTACGCCACAAATGTCTTTTTTATGCGCATTCATTTTTAGCACTTGCTCCGCATTGTTATTGCTGGTGCCCATAAAAAATGAATAATTGGCCAAAGAAGTATTTGCTGCAATGGTATATTTATCTTCCAGCAGTTGTTGGGTTAAGGCATTGGGTATGGTATTGGGCATTTCCATAAAACTGGTAACACCGCCTGCCACCGCAGCTTTGCTCTCCGAATAAATGGTTGCTTTATGTGTAAGACCCGGCTCCCTGAAATGTACCTGGTCATCAATTACACCGGGGAAAAGATGCTTTCCATCCCCATTGATCTCGGTGACCTTATACTTTGTTTCAATTCCTCCCGCAATTTTTTCTATCCGTTCGCCGTTAATTAAAACATCCAATGACTGAATTTTTCCTTCATTTACAACGGGGA
Organism: Ferruginibacter sp.; assembly: GCA_035318685.1. Lineage (GTDB taxonomy): Bacteria > Bacteroidota > Bacteroidia > Chitinophagales > Chitinophagaceae > Ferruginibacter. The sequence continues at coordinate 270 of DATHEH010000047.1, read as the reverse complement.
TGTTCTTAAAAAGGTATTTTTGCATAACTTGAATACTGTTACCTGTTAAACTAAAATTATCTGATGCAATTTATTAAAAGCTTAACCAAACTGCTGTTTTTTATTTGCCCCGCTTTTGCAACAGCACAATCTACTTATTTAACGCCGGGATCAAAAGATGTTCATTTTGTTGACCGCATGGAAATTAAGCAGCAAAAGAACACCCATCTTAATTTTTCGGCAGTGAGGCCGTTCAACAGGCAATATATAGTAAGGCAGACCGAATTTATT